>NZ_JBGVBR010000401.1:0-9255 GCF_045225735.1 Succinimonas sp.
CACCCCCGATATTCCCTGAAACTTGACCTGATTCTCAGTCGTTTAACGTCAAACTCTTTTCTGATTGCAAAAAAAATTACTGCTAAATTGAGTATTAAAAATTATTCGTGATATGCAGAAGCTGTTTTCTTTGCAAGGATGCCCCTATGACTGATGAACTTGTGACCGACCTGACGAATGACACCTCCTCCCTTAATCTTAATCATGAAGATTCCTCCCCTTCTATCAGCAATACCGCCGATAACGCTGCCGATGATACCTTTGCGGAAGAGAGCAATAAAGCGGCCTTCAATCACCTGCTCAAAAAAATCCGGGAATCCGTCATCACCAAAAGGGATTACGGCACCAAGTTTGAAACCCTGATCAGAAGCTGGCTCACCCGGGATGAAGCATACCGGGATCTCTTCAGCAAGGTTATGACCTATGCGGACTGGGCCAGGGAACATCCCGAGCTGACCGTAAACGCCCGAGATATTGGCATTGACCTTGTGGGCGTCAATGCTGAAGACCCCAATACCTTTACGGCCATTCAATGCAAGATGTACGAAGAGGGACATACCGTCAGCAAAAGGGAAATTGACTCCTTTATTTCCAACTCGGACAAAACCTATTTCACCAGAAGGTTTATTGTGGCCACCAATAAAGATAACGATTGGAGCGATAACCTGAAGAACAGCTTCGCAGGAAAACAGATTCCCATTACCTTAATAACATGCGAAAGCCTTGCCACCTCCAACGTTGACTGGAACGCTTACCTCCAGGGCAATGAGGAGGATATCCAGAAGAGGCAGCTCCGGGACTATCAGAGGAGAGTGATTGACCAGATCGTCACCGGCTTTAAAACAGTGAACCGCGGCAAGCTCATTATGGCCTGCGGCACCGGCAAAACCTTTACCAGCATGAAGCTTACGGAGGAGTACGTGGGCGCCGGAGGGTTCGTGCTGTTTCTGGTGCCCTCCCTGGCCCTGCTGTCCCAGACTCTCGCCGACTGGAAAAGACAGTGCTCCCTTCATATCAATGCCTTTGCGGTCTGTTCCGACAGCACCACTGGAAAATCCGATCCCCTGGATCTGGACGACCTGATATCCCTGAGTCAGCTGTCCTACCCGGCTACCACCGATGCGAAATCCCTGACGGCAAAGGTCAAAGAGGCTCTCCTGAAAAAACAGGATCTTACGGTTATATTCTCGACCTACCAGTCTATCGATGTGCTTCATGAAGCGCAGTTCAGCTTCGGAAATGACGCCATTCCGGAATTTGATCTCATTATCTGCGATGAAGCGCACCGCACTGCCGGAGGCTATGCTGTTTCCGATGATTGCAATCGGGAGGAAAGCCTGTTTCTGAGAGTGCATAACGATTCCTTCATCAAGGGCCGGAAACGTCTTTACATGACTGCCACCCCCCGGATTTACGGATCCGTTGCCAAGGATCAGGCCAGTTCCGGAGATGCAGTCATCTACTCCATGGATGACGAAAAGGTCTTCGGCCCGGATCTTGCCACCGTAACCTTCAGCGAAGCCATTTCCATGAACTGTCTCGTTGACTACAAGGTTATTGTCCTGACTCTGGATGAATCCCTGCTGGAGAAGGATTATTCCTTCCTGTCATCCGATGAAATGTCTGCGGTTAATATCAGCAATGCCGCCAAAATTATCGGCTCCTACCGGGCTCTGGCAAAGCTGGATATCAAGAAAGAAGATGGTGATGAAAATGGTAATGCTTTACTCGCCGCCCCAAAGTATATGAAAAGAGCGGTGGGCTTTGCCCGGGTTATAGAAACCTCACCCGATAACAATGAACGCCCGGCGGCCAGGCAGTACGCTGACTGGTTCGGCCGAGTTGTTGAAAAGTATCAGGAAAAGGAAAGGGCATTTCTCAAAAAGCGCTTCGGGCAAAACTGGAATGACTCCGCCTACAACGAAGCGCACCAGCTGAAATTCGAAACCAAATATATTTACGGAGCCATGCCGGCTACCCAAAAGGATGACCTTTTAAGCTGGCTCCGGGAAGAACCAGGGGAGAATATCTGCAAAATCCTGTTTAACGTCCGCTGTCTCTCCGAAGGGGTTGATGTGCCGTCTCTGGATGCCGTGATCTTCCTGTCTCCCCGGAAATCCCCTGTGGATGTGGTACAGACTGTGGGACGGGTAATGCGCATATCTCCGGGCAAGAAGAGAGGCTATGTCATTCTTCCGGTTGTACTGCCCACCGGAGCCTCTCCCGATCTTCTCTTAAACAAAAACAAGGAATTTGAAGTGGTATGGCAGGTGCTGAACGCTCTGAAATCCATCGATTCCGCCTTTGCCCGGGTTATTGACGGCGAAACCGGCAAAATCAACAGCAAGCATATCGAGGTGATCTCCATAACTGACAAGAAGTTCTCCAAAACCCGGGGAGCTTCCGGAGAAACTCTCTCTTCCGGCAAAAAAACAAAGGGCACGAAGGAGAGCGAGACCAAAGCCGACACCATGTTTGATCTCTTCGCGGAGCAGTACCGCAATGCTGTCGTGGAAGAATCCCTGAAGACCCTCATCGTCAAGAGAGTGGGCAATCGCCGGGAATGGGAGGACTGGGCTGAGGATGTGGCCGAGATCTGCAAAACCCAGATAAACCACATTAAGGACATCGTCAAAGACAGTTCGGACTCCCGGAAAGCTCTGGAGGTATTCCGCGATGAAATAAAGACCACCTTAAACGGACAGATTTCCGAAGATGCCGTGATCGAAATGATCGGGCAGCATATTGTAATCAAGCCTGTCCTTGCGGCTATCTTCAGGGAATATCCCTTTGCGGAACAGAACCCCATTTCCAAGGCCATGTCTGAAATGCTGTCCAAACTGGACAAGGACGGCATGAACCGCTGCACCTCACTTCTGGAGCCCTTCTACAAGGATGTCAGCCTGCGCATGAGCGCCGCTCAGGATTCCGTAACCAGGCAGACCATTATCAAGGACATTTTCAACAGGTTTTTCCAGAAGGCCTTCCCCAAGCTCCGGGACAAGCTGGGAATTATCTACACTCCCGTTGAGGTGGTGGACTTCATAAACCGGTCTGTGGCAGATCTCCTTAAGAAGGAATTTAACCAGTCTGTCGGTGCTCACGGCATTCACGTTCTGGATCCCTTTACCGGCACCGGAACCTTCATTGTCCGCATGATGGAGAGCGGGCTCATTCCAAAAGATCAGCTGAAATACAAGTACGAGAACGATCTTCATGCCAACGAAATTGTTCCTCTGGCTTACTACATTGCGTCCATGAACATTGAAACCGCCTATCACAATCTCGTTGACGACAAGGATTACCGCCCCAACAATGTTACGGTCTGGACTGACACCTTTGCCAGCAACGGCAAAGCGAATCTCATTACCGCTCTCTCGGAAAACAACGATAACCTCTGCCGGGAAAACAATGCCGAAATCCGGATCATTGTGGGGAATCCCCCATACTCCGTGGGCCAGGAATCTCAGAATGACAATAATGCCAATGAGCATTATGAGGCTCTGGATAAAAGGCTTAAAAATACTTATGTTGCCGCAAGCAATGCAACCTTAAAGGGAAGTTTGTTTGATTCCTATATCCGAGCCTACCGCTGGGCTGCTGACAGGATCGGATCATCCGGTATTATCGGTTTTATTACCAATGCCGGCTGGCTGGACTCCGCCAGCGCTGACGGCATGCGGAAATGCATGGCGGAAGAGTTCAGTTCTATCTACGTCTACCACCTGAAAGGAAATCAAAGAACATCAGGGGAACGCTCTCGGCAGGAAGGCGGGAAAATATTCGGGGAAGGCAGCCGAGCTCCTATAGCTATCGTATTCCTGATAAAAAATCCTCAGGCTCAGGAAAAGGGAAAGATTTACTTCCACACCGTGGCGGATTATCTGACGAGAGAACAGAAGCTCAAGGAGGTTTCGGACTATGCTTCCATATCAAATATGGAATGGGAAGAGATTGTGCCTGATAAGCACGGGGACTGGCTGAATCTGAAGGATGAAACTTTTGAGAAATACATTGAGTTAACCAAAAAAGACAAGGGCAAAAAAGCCAAGAGGTCGGACAATGCCATTTTCAAAGATTATGTTGTTGGAATTTCCTCCGGCAGGGACTGCTGGGTATACAACTCGGACAAAGACGAACTTCAGAACAGTTTAAGAAGAACCGTTCAGGCCTGGAATGATGCCATAGCAGAGGTGGAATCCGGCACCGCCATTGATACGGTTATTAATGCATCAGGGGCAGACATTTCATGGACCGACGGAAGCAAAAAGAAATTCCATAAGCTGCAACCGTTAAGCTGGCTCCCGAAAAACATCATTACCGTTCTGTACCGGCCATTCTTTAAACAGTACCTCTACTACGAGAAGAATCCCTGTTTTATTGAAAGACCCGGAAGATGGCAGAATGTTTTTCCGACTGAGGATTCTGACAATTTGGTCATTGCAGTTAATCAGGGATACACAAAAACCGGGCAAATAGCATTCATAACTGACCATCTTACAGATATTCACTGCAATGGCGATACCTCTGTATTCCCCCGCTACCTGTACATCTCAGATAATTTCGGAACCGAAAAGACTGATGCCATCTCCGATTTTGGTCTCAGACATTTTCAGGAAGCCTACGGCAGCACAGGTGCCGGAATTACCAAGGACGATGTCTTCTACTACGTCTACGGGATACTGCACTCTTCGGACTATCGTGCCCGATATGCCAATAACCTTGCCAAGGAACTGCCCCGTATTCCCCGAGTGGCGTCTTATCAGGACTTCAGGGCTTTTGTCGATGCCGGAAGAAAACTGGCAGACCTGCATGTGAATTACGAAAAACAGCCCGAATACCCCGGTGTCACTATCACGGGAGAGGATACCCGGAACTATACCGTCACCAAAATGAAATGGGCCAGAATCCCCAGCAAAAAAGGCAATGACGCCAATGATAAAACTAAGCTCCTCTTCAATTCTGCTATTACAGTCTCCAATATTCCCCTGGAAGCACAGGAATATGTGGTGAACAAAAAGTCCGCTTTGGACTGGGTTGTGGAAAAAGCCGAGATAGATAAGGAGAATGGGATTGTTAACGACTTCAACAAATTCGCCAATGACCCCAGATACCCGCTGGCGCTCTTTCTCAAGGTCATTACCGTCAGCATGGAAACCGTGAAAATAGTTAAGTCTCTGCCGCCGCTGGAGATTCATCCTCTGGATAAGGAATAACGGCTTATATTGCGGGAGAAGGCAGGTGTCTCTCTCCCGTTTTTCAATGGCATGGTGGTATCAGACGTTGTCCGGACAATCCCATAACACTGCCCGAACCCAAGCAGTCGTACTGCCATAACAATGGAGTTCAAAGATGAATTTAAATAACATCAACGTCAACAAATATCCGCTGTCCCAGATTTTTGATCCCGATACCCGGCATATTTTTGAAATACCGAAATACCAGCGGGCTTACACCTGGGGCAAGAATAACTGGGAACAGCTTTTCGATGACCTTATTGAAAATGATTTAGGATATTTCCTTGGTTCTATCATCTGCATTGACACTGCAACCGATGCCATTAACTCTCCTAAATTTGAGGTCGTGGACGGCCAGCAGCGGCTCACCACCCTGAGTTTATTCCTCGCAGCGCTGTATACCGTACTAAGCAAACACCATGAAAAGCTAAACGACGATCAGCTAACCGATATTATTCAGCTCAAAAGAAAACTGGTGCTCAAAAATACCGATTCCGCCATTCGGGTTGTCCCTCAAGTACAGGGAAGCAACCGAGATGATTATCTCGGCATCCTTTCACTAATCGGTATTATCACTCCGAAAAGAAATATGCCGTCGTACGCTGGTGTAAGACGTGTAGTAAAAGCCTATGACTATTTTTGTGGACGCATCTGGGCTTATCTCAACGATAATGATGATGTTATAAATTCTCTGTTCACAATCCTGGACAAGGTTAACTCCGCTATTCTGGTTAAAATTGACGTCCCCAGTCATTCCGATGCGTATACGCTGTTTGCATCACTCAATGATCGCGGAGCTCCGCTGACTGCTATTGATCTCATCAAAAATATGCTCCTGGCCCATCTCGACAGAGCCGGAGAAAAGGATATCGACAGCCACTATAACCGCTGGGAGGGAATTCTGAAGGATCTTGGCGAAGAGTACTATGAACAGGAACGCTTCTTCCGGCAGAACTATAATGCCTTCAGAAAGGAACTGAACCTTCCCTTTTACAAGGAAGACCGGCTGTACCCGCTTGGTACTATGGCCACTCGTTCCACTATGCTTGGCATTTATGAAAAAATCATCAAAGATAATCCTGTCAAAGCATTGGAAAAGCTGACAGAAAACGCCTCCTTATATGCCGGCATTATTCTGAACAAGGAAGATGGTCTTACTGCGGCGCAACGAGAAAGCTACCTTGATTTAAAGCGGATACAAGGAGCTCCGTCATATCTCCTTCTCCTGTACCTCGTTAAAAATCATAATTCTCTCCAGATAAATGATGATGAAATTGTCAAGGTATGCCGGCTTCTGGTTAATTTCTTTGTAAGACGTAATATGACAGATATACCGCCGACACGGGATCTTACCAGAATGTTCATGTCATTTATTGAGGAAATCGAACAAAACAACCTGACCGGAGACGTTATTTTGGCCCGTCTTCGCAATAAGCTTGCGGATAATTCGGCTTCTGATGAGGTCTTTGCAGAGAAACTCAAGGGGCCGGTATATGATGATAATGTCAGTGCCACCCGTTTTATCCTCTGCATGATGGCTAAACGCGGCATGACACGGGAGAATGAACAGGATCTGTGGAAAACAAATGAAAAGGGTAAATACTTCTGGTCCATAGAGCATATTTTTCCACAGGGGGACAATATACCGAATCCGTGGGTTAATATGATTGCCGGAGGAGATCGTCAAAAAGCAAAGGAACTTCAGGCCGAGTATGTGCATACCTTTGGGAACCTTACCATTACCGCTTACAACAGTTCTCTGAGTAACAAATCGTTTCAGGAAAAGAAGGAACGCAAGGATTCAGACGGCAAATATATCGGTTACCTTAACGGGTTTAATCTCAACAGCGATGTCTGCGACAAGGATCAATGGACTGTGGATATCATAAAGGCCCGCACTGAACGCATGGTCGAAACGATTGTAACTATGTTTGCCCTAAAGGAATAAACAGAGTTAGTGCAACTTAGATTAGGCAATACCGAACTGGTTTGTTTCAGGTTCGGTATCGCATTCATGAGCGGCAAAGTCTGCCGCTTTCTCCTGCCATTTCCAATCCGCGTTTCCAATCCGTAAACTCCAAAATCGCCCTACGTCGCTGACCGTAGCTGCCATGTTATTCTCGCCGGCCATTTTTTATCTTTTTCAAAGAGACCTGCGCGGTAATGGAAAAGAAACTACCGGACAAAGCCTCAGATTAGTGAATGCAAACCGTATTTCCTGAAGATGCCACTCCGGAAAAGTATTTTGCTTTTCCGTTCCGACTCATACGGATCAGGCCGAATCTGGAAGCTAAATCGCTGTCTCATACCAAAATCCATGTCTTATGACCGGAAAAATGATATCCTTGCGCGACTATAACCGGAGATGTGTCAATACCCCGAAGTCACCGGGGATCCTGAAATCACTGGAATTTAAGGCCTGAAGGATCTGCTTTCAGGCCTGACTCATTTAACTTGCAATCTTAACGATAAAAAAGGAAGCAAAGGACACCACATGCTACTTGCAATCTCACCCTTCGTAAAATGGGCTGGCGGCAAAACACAGCTTCTGGAACATCTGGAAGACCTGCTGCCGGACACCTTCGGAACATACTACGAACCCTTTATCGGCGGCGGAGCCTTTCTTTTTGACACTCAGCCGCAGCATGCCGTGATCAACGACATCAATGAGCAGCTTATCAACGTCTACCGCCAGCTCAAGGCCGATGCCGAAGCCGTGATCGCCGCCATCAAGGAACTGGACGGGGTTCCCTGCGACAAGGAACGCTACCTTGCAGTACGGCAGCAATATAATGAAAAAATCAGCTCCGGCGAACTGGATGCTCAATGCGCCGCTCTCATGATCTGGATAAACAAGCACTGCTTTAACGGGCTTTACCGGGTTAACGGCAAGGGGCTTTTCAACGTCCCCTACAACAACAAGACCGGCGGCGTCTCCATGGATGAAAACAATCTCCGGGGCATCGGACAGTATCTCCGGGACAATGATGTAAAAATCATGCAGGGAGATTTCATGGATGCCTGCGCTGATGTCCAGGAGGGAGATTTTGTCTATTTCGATTCCCCCTACGTGCCGGTAAGCGATACCGCCAATTTCACCAGCTATACAAAGGACGGCTTTGCCCTGCAGGATCACATGCGCCTCGCCGATCTCTTCAAGGAGCTTTCGAAGAAGGGAGCGCAGCTCATGCTGAGCAATCACAATGTGCCCCTGGTGCATGAGCTCTATCAGGGCTTTAACATTCACGAGATGTCCGTAAGACGGTTTATTAACAGCGACGCCACCAAGAGAACCGGAAAGGAAGTCATTATCACCAATTTCTGAGCTTATGAAGTCCCGGTCGGAAGGCGGGACTTTGCGAATAAAGCAGGACGGAGCCGGGAATTTGTTTTTCCGGCTTTTTTTCAGAATTGTCCGGTATCTCCGTCTCTGTTCTATGCTGCTCTGCCCCTGCCGTCCCCTGCCCGCATCTCCCCTGCTCCTTCCGGCAGATCTTAAGCTCCCTGAAAGCAGCATCTTTTTCTGAAAACATCCCGCCCCGCCGCCATTTTCCGCCGAAGTCGGATTTAGACTGTGAGTATCTTCACATAGTTAAATCAATAAACCCCCATAAGCATACTAATGCTACTATCCTGCTACAGTCCCGTTGTTGCAGCCGGTACCGTCCCTGCAAGCGGGCGGGTACGTTGGCAGCAGTCTCTGCCGGCGCCTGTCAGACTACCAAAACGAAGGAACAGTTATGATTAAAAAGATTCTCCCCCTGGCGGCCGCCACGGCAGCGCTGGCCTTTTCCCTGATCCCGGCTCAGGCTTCAGCCGATGACAGCATGAGACTGATAAGCCGGTATGATACCTACTTCCGGCCCTATGTGGGAGCCCGGCTGGGCGCGGCATTCACCAACACCGACGTGGAATGCCACCGCTACGATGTCTGCCATCTGGATGACGATACAGTTTTCACGGTACATCCTTTTATCGGCATCAATGTGCCCTACACCACCAGCGGCGTGGTGGGCGG
>NZ_JBGVBR010000402.1:0-2165 GCF_045225735.1 Succinimonas sp.
TGGGATCACCTTCTTGACTCGTCCATGATCTTTAAGAAAAGGTAGTCATCATCAGGGATCCCATAGTGCCTCATATACTTGTTCCTAAGCACTCAAATTTTCCTCGTTTATTATAGGTTCCATAAGGCTTTCCCTGATACTCTGAAGTACCGAATTCAAAGTTCGGTGCTCCAACTCTTTTTTGAACGATTGTCTACTTTTTGTTACAAAGGTAGATCGGCTTTTCAAAGTTTTCAGGATATCGTGCAGCTTTTCGAGGTTGCAGTTAAAAAATGCTTTTACAAAATCATTGAACCAGGATGGCTTAACATGAATTTTCCAAAAGGAAATGTTCTTCAGCATCCTGGATAAAAAATTTGCCGCAATGTTCTTCAGAAAATATGCACAGAGCGAACTCATTATCAACACTCGTAAAATATTCAGGTTGGTGGTGCATTTGGAGAATCTTAAGCCGCTTCCGCTTTTGAGATTTTTGAAGCACAGTTCGCACTGCCATCTAACTCGATAAGCGTTGGTAACCAATTTTGGTGCAAGAATTTCGTGATTGATGTTCGTTACAAGCAGGACTGTTTCATTCTTTTCTTTGCTGTAAAAAGCAACCATTCTTACCGAAAGCCCGGTCTTGAAAGTGGCCGTAAAATCGATGTTCTGTTTGTTTTGGCGAATCATAATTAATGCATCACTTACCTTCATTCCGTTATATTCTTCAGCCTTAGGAGCTATCTTTCGGTATGTCCCCCATGTGCGACAATCAGATATGACAGCAGCACAGTTTTTCCTTCCTTTGGTAATGTAGAAAGAGCCGTTTGTATCAATATCCTTCAAAAGATTCAGACTGAAATATCCGCTGTCCATCAGCATCAAGGCTTTGGAGTCATCCTTACCGGGTACTTCAACAAAGGATTTTTCGTTTGCGGTTTCAGCTGTTAAAACAACAGTTTTGATTGCTCCGGTTTTCATTGACATTTTGGTTTGCAGACCTATGCCTGCATCCTTTACTTCATCAAAACACACATCTCCAGCTTCATCGAAAATGCCATCACATACTTTTATTTTTGTCTGACTTCTTGTCCCTTGATACACATCTGCCAGCTCTGATTTTAGCTTCCAGTATGATCCGTCATACAAGTATATATCCTCTATTGGCAGCCCCTTCTTTTGGAATAGTTGAATTAATTCTTCTCCTTCGGCGTAAGCACATTTCTGGCTTACATCGTTATGAGTCCGCTCAGACTGTTCCAGGATATATTCAAAAAAATCTACGCATTCATCTGACGACATCCGGTTCCAAAATGGCTTTATCTGCATTTTGCCTTCAAAATTAACATTATACAGCTCGCATATTTTTGATAGAGATTCAGGAGTATCAGAACTTCCAACTGCTGTGATAACAGCCTGGGCAAATTTTGTTGGTTGAAAACTTCCTTTTCGTTTAACAAACCCGCACTTCCTGGCCTTCTTGCCTATTTTACTACTTGTACCCTGGTTACCGAAAAAATCTAAAATTTTATTCTTGGTTACGTTTGCAGGTAATTTTTTATTATGCTTCTTAACTGATTTATGTGATAATGACATAGGCATGATTACTCCTTTTTTTGAGTGTTTTTCTTAATTTCATTATAAGGAAAATCATGCTTTTTTTCTCTCTAAACCATTGTCCTGCAAGCTTCTCCAAGAATTAATTGATTAATTTTCGATCAAGTATATGAGAAGAACTCAGAAGATCATTGGAAGATCAGCGGAACAGATTCCGATAATTACGGCGTCTGCCGTTTAAACCTGTAATCAGACGCAGAACTGTTCGCTTATGCAGGCTGAACGGACATGCATGCAGGAAAATCAGCGGTATTTCTTAAAAACAGAAAAATCAGGACCGTCACCGCACTGTCTGGTAAAAATGTCTGTATACAATACCTTACTGCTGCGGCGGTTGTCCTTGCGGGTCTCTTTGATTGCATGCTTGCCTTCAATGCAGATTTTCGAATTTGTCTGATCAGAATAATAGGCATCCGCCGTGCAGTTGAACTTTTTAAGTTCGTGTCTGCCTGTCTTTTTGGTATTCCGTCTGCATTTCAGTTCTTCAATTCTTTCAACTCTGACTGATTGGCCTTTTTCTGCAAGATTGTCATTGATCTGCTCGACTGCTCTGGAAATGATTCCGGAAT
>NZ_JBGVBR010000403.1:0-2087 GCF_045225735.1 Succinimonas sp.
CACCAAGCGCGAGGAAGTTGAGCGCGGACAGGTTCTGGCTCAGCCTGGCACCATTACTCCGCACACCAAGTTCAAGGCAGAAGTATACGTTCTGACCAAGGAAGAGGGCGGCAGACACACTGCATTCCTTAACGGCTATCGTCCGCAGTTCTACTTCAGAACCACTGACGTAACCGGCACCATCGCTCTTCCTGAGGGCACCGAAATGGTTATGCCCGGCGACAACGTAACCATGAACGTAACTCTGATTCACCCGGTTGCCATGTCCAAGGGTCTCCGCTTCGCTATCCGTGAAGGCGGTCATACCGTAGGCGCCGGCGTTGTAGCTGAGGTTGAGGCTTAATTGTTCTTATCCTGAATAAAATCGGATAGAGAATTATGGAAAGGGGGAAGCTTCCCCCTTTTTTGCTGGCCCTTTTTCGGGGACTGCCTGATGTACAGAGTTTTGATTTGGAAGTTTAAAATTATCGTCTTCATAATTGCCGTCCTTGGCGTTCTTGTTACGGCGGGAGAGCTCTCTTGAATCCTCCTGTCACCTTTGTTGTCCCTTCTCTTTAGTATTTCATTCCGGCTATTCTGATGTTCCTCTGCAGGCTTCCTTGTGCTCTTATTGGTGATTGTTAATCTCATCACGTATTTTCCCGGTGCCGCTGTACAAAAAAAACAACGGTAAACTGAAAAATACATTGGAAGCGGAAGAATGTTTTTCTGCAAAGGAGCCTTCTTGTGGCTGTCATTAAATTCAATGATCAGGACTGGCATTACCGGGTAACGGAAAATCATGATGATGTGGAAAGGTCTCAGGATGGCGTTAACTGGGAGCCTCTTGATCTCAGGAACAGTCTTATCGGCATAATGATGGACGGAAACAGCAATGTGAAGTTTGCCGCCGAGGATCTTTCAGATGTCAGGCTTGATGTCCGGGGTAACGACTTAATTCTGAAAACCAATCTGGGTGATTATGTTTCCAGGAGTACTCCGTTCAAAGTTCCCGGGGACGCCTGGGAACCCATATGAGAGAGGAGTTTAGCATGAAGCTTATTATATGTTTATGGTGGCGCTGGCGGGATTCTGGAGCGTCAGTTCCTGGGCGTATATAGGCTGTGCCCCCAGTGAATACTGTGGGAGATGCAAGTCGACCGAAGATCGTACGATGTGTGAACGTGAGAAGGCTGACATTGAGTACCGCAAGACACGAGCCCGGGCTATGGAGAAGTGCGCGCAAAACGGAAACTGCATTTTTAATGACTGATTTGTGTCGCTGAAGCTTTAAGATTGTGAGAGAGGGCCGGAGCACATTTTTTCGTCACTGTAAATTACGGCGTTACCGTCAATTATTTGGCACTCACTAAAAAACCCGCCGGAGCGGGTTCTGTTTATTCACAGGGATTTTTTTAATATCCCGGACGGGCGAATCTCGGACGGGCATCCATAAGCTGGCTTATCTGATCCTCGCTCATTTTGTTTCTGGTAAGCCCTACCGCCTTATAGGTTATGAAGGGACGGGCCTCCAGTGCAATCATCATGGGAGCCTTGCCGGCGGTGATATTCGCATCCTTGGGGATGGTGAGGATGCCGGCGGTCAAAAGCTGATTGACGCAGGGCTCGTTAACCGGAAGAGTAAGCACGCTCTTTCTCTGCAGGATGAACTCTCTCAGCAAAGCCTTTTCTGAAAAATCCAGGCAGGTGACCGTTTTGCAAAGCTGTTCGTTCCGGGCCTTGGTGTAAAACTTTCTGGTGACCATGCTGATAAGCTCCAGAATGCCCCGGCTGATGAAGAAAGACAGCGAAACTATGAATACCAGCCAGACATAGGAATGGACAACGTTTATGAAGGCTGCCAGATTCGGGTTTATGGAATCGAAGGGAAATATCAGCAGACATACAGAAAGAACCAGAGCCCAGAGCATGATGCCGTTCAGCTTGCTCATAATGCGATTTTCAGATGCTTTGTTCATTTTGTTTCCCTCGGTGACATTTTTTTAGCATTTAATGGAATGCAATCTGCGTGCCAGATTTGGAGATTGATTCAGGCTCAATTATTCGGGGGATGGATTTTCTGAATCCCTCGGTCATGCACGTCTGAG
>NZ_JBGVBR010000404.1:0-6223 GCF_045225735.1 Succinimonas sp.
ATATGCGAAAATTCATGATCAGGCTCTGGCCCGTCTGGAAACACATCCGGAGTTCCGGGAAACAGCTTCCCGGCTGCGCTCCTTCCGGAATTTCGGGAAATCCCGCAGGGGCTCGGTTACCGCTCATACCATCACCGTGAATGATGTCAGGTATCCCCGAATGCTTATGAAAGGGGATGTCATCTCCTTCGGGCGCTACCCCTGCGACCGGGACGGCTCCCTGGCTCCTCTGGAATGGCAGGTTTTGGAGGTAAGCTCCGGAGAGGCTCTCCTTATTACCCGCTGCTGCATTGACTGCCGGCAGTATCATCACCGGGGGCAGGACATCACCTGGGAAGACTGCGATCTTCGGAAATGGCTTAACGGTGATTTCCTCCGGACGGCGTTTTCAGAAACGGAAATCCGGCGCATTCTGATATCACCTCTCAAAAATGCCGGGAACCCGCAATACGCCACTCCTGGGGGCAACGGCACCATGGACAGGATCTTCTGTCTCAGCAGCGAGGAAGCGCTCCGCTATCTCGGCGACAAAGCGGAAAGGGTGTGCCGGGCCACGCCTTATGCCCGGGAGAAGGGCGTCTTTACCAGTAATTACAGCGGCGGCGCGCATTTCTGGCTGCGTTCCCCCGGACATTATCAGACCAATGCGGCGGTGGTTATGGCTGACGGGGAACTGAATTATTACGGCGACGGGGTTTTCAGCGTGTGCAATGCGGTTCGGCCTGCTTTAAGGATCAGCGCTGAACTTTAGAAAACACGGATACGGAATGGCTCGGGAGACCGAAAAATGAAGGAATGTCAAAAGCTGAAAAGAAGCGGATTCTTGCCGTAGCGGGGAACCCGAAATCCGGAGATATCCCCCGGACACTCTTCTGAATGGCTCATTAAAGACATATTTACCGGGCCTGATTTTGTTAAGCGTTTTTCCCGAGCTCCGGCTGCTCCGGATAATGCAGTCTTGCTCCGTCAAGGATCGCGTCGGTAAGCTCCTCCCCCTTGTAGCAGAGCTTAAGGGAAAAGAATTCGCTCCTCTCATCCAGAAGCTTCAGAAAAATTCTGTCTCCCGCCCAGAGATTGCCGCATTTAAGAAGCTCTTCCTTCTTAATCCATACCAGACTGCCTTCGTTGCAGTCAGCGGCAATCGCCCCTTCGTATTCAGTCGCGGAAAACAGGAACATGTACTCGCAGCCGAAGACATCTGACACGAAGGTAATAATCCCCCGCAGCTTCATATCCGTAAGAACGATGCCGCATTCCTCCTTCATTTCCCGGAGCATGCATTCCTCCGGAGATTCCCCGTAATGAAAATGTCCCCCGAGGCCTATCAGCTTGTCCTTGTTGGTATCATGCTCCTTTTTTGTCCGGTGAATCATAAGATAGCATCCGTTCTGCTCAAGATAGCATACTGTGGTCAGATTCCGGGCATCCTGTGCCGTCTTAACACCGTTATCTTTTTCGGAGTCCCGGGCTTTGGGGACAGAAGCCCCGTTGTCGTTCAGGCCTGATTCATCTTTCATAGCGGTTTCATCATTCATATCAGTTTCAGCTTCTGAAAATAAAAACAAAGCTGCATACGGCGCGGCAATCCTGCGGGATCCTGATTAAGAAGTCCCCGGACGCCATAAAATTGCAGTCAGATTTGTGCCCATCGCATGCAGGCGGACACATTATATCGTGAGCAGCGGAAACAGCCACCAGGGAGAGCGCAGGCTTAGGTAAAAAACATCATCTCCTCTCATTTGCATCCCATTTCCATTAGACTTCCTATCGCAAAAATCGTCAGATTTCCGGTCTTTCAAATGATCCCGGATAGGATCCCGGTTTTACCGTCCCATAACAATTTTCGTAACAATCCGGAAGACTCGTGCCGGGAGGGTACCGGTAAACTCCGGAAACTGCCGCCAATATTGCAAATTGCCATTGATTACCTTACAATTCGCGGGTTTTCAAATCATAGCAGTTGGGTATCAGAGGAATCATGTTTAAATATTTAGCTCTTTCAGTGTTTTTTTGTTTAAGTACCGCATTTGCCTGTCCTGTCATATGCGTGGACATTACAGACATGAACTGCATGGCCCTTAAAAATTCATGCGATCTTATGGAAATGCAGGAACGGCACCGAAGAATGCAGCGGCTGCAGCAACAGCAAAGGAAATTCTCAAATCAGCAGAGGCGGCAAAAGACACCCCCGCGGAAAAAATCCCCGCAGAAGAAATTTCCGGGCAGATAATCAATTTTTCGGCATTGCCTGACAAAATTCACTTCTCCTGAAGGTCTCAGGAGCAAAAATTACCAAGCCAGCACTGGGTTCCGGGGCTGGCTTTTGGTATATGCAGCAAAGTTTTTTACCTGCCGTGAACGTTGCTGCTTCGGGCCGGAAATCATTCGTGCGATAATGAGGAGATTATTCCTGCGTGTCAAAAATGCATAAGGATAAATATCAGATGAAAAAATTCAACACCACAGGAGTATGCATCCCTTCAAAGCATTATATGGCAGATATCTCCGAGAAAGCGCAGGAAATAAAGAAGCTGGTTGATGATGGGAAGTATTTTATGATCAGCCGGCCAAGACAGTACGGGAAAACCACGACTCTGACGGCTCTCACTCAGACATTAGCTGACCAGTATGATGTCATCAGCATTGATTTTCAGGATGTAACCAGCGCTGATTTTGAGAATGAAAGCGAGTTTACGAAAAGACTGGCGCAGCTCCTTTGCGATACCAGAGACAGCATGGAGATTCCCGTTCCCGATGCATGCTATGACAGGTTTCAGAAGCTTGCCGGCACAGGAGAAAAGGTGAAACTGAATGATATCTTCAGAATTTTTGACAGCTGGTGCAAAGAGAACGCCAAGCCCGTGGTACTGATAATTGATGAGGCGGATACGGCAGCAAACCATCAGGTTTTCTGGGATTTTCTGGGAAAAATGAGATCCGGTTATATTAAGCGTGAAACTAATGCGAACTACCGTACCTTCCAGTCTGTAATTCTTGCCGGAGTTACTGATGTCAGGCATCTAAGCCCTCTAGACGAAATTAAAGAATACAGCCCGTGGAACATTGCTGCGGATTTCACTGTCGACATGAGTCTGTCAGAAGACGGTATCAAAGGAATGCTCAATGAGTATGAGGAGGATCATCACACCGGAATGGATACGGAAGCAGTTGCCAAAACTATCCGGGAATACACCAGCGGCTATCCCTTCCTGACAAGCAGGATTTGCCAGCTTGTCGATGAGGAAGTCACCAAGACCATGAACCCGGCGGAAGCCTGGACAGACAAAGGTATTAATCAGGCTGTCAGCTTGCTCCTTTCGGAGAATAACCCCCTGTTTGAGTCTCTCGCCGAAAAGCTGAACAGCTATCCCGAATTGAAGGCTGCCATTCGCCGCATTCTCATGGAAGGAACCAAACTTACTTACAATGCCCAGCAGGATGCCATTTCTGAAATGGAGATGTACGGGCTTATCAGAAACGACCATGGTACTGTCATGATAGCAAACCGCATTTTTGAGACGATGCTGCATAACCTTTTTCTTTCTGACGATGAGCTGAAAAAACATGTGTTAAGCCAAACGGGCGAATACAATTGAGTTTCAGCCAGCATTTACTTTTGTCTCGCATGACGTTATCTCATCATCTCATCATTTCATCATTTCATCATTTCATCAAAGAGCGTCTCAGTCCTTTTGCTAAAAGGCACGACTCCTGCCCCTAAGGCTTATTTGGCAGCCAGAATCTGAAATGCGGTTATTATCCTGATACTGCGCAGGGAATTTAGCCCGGTTACGAGGCCGGGGCAGGTCAGGAGAAGAATGCCGTGATGAATTTCATAGAGAGGATTATAAGAGCTGTTTCCGGAGATGGCATAGATGCCGGCAAGGACTCCGGATCTCCCTTGATTCCGGAGGGCAAAGCCGATCATAAGGCTGCGGGCTCTCCGGAAAACTCACGGCAGATCCGGGACAAAACCAAAGGTAAAGCAAAAGGCTCCGGGAGCAGCGGCACCGGGAAGCGCCGCAGGCATTCCCGAAGCGCTCAGAATATCCGGTATTCTCAAGCTCCTTATCCGCTGTTCTCCGGTGGCAGGACAGGGCGGTTATCTCCAAACCATCCCAGATCCCCGTATGATGCCTCTTATGAACCTCTCCAAAGGTTTCCTGGAAAATCCGGAAAGCCTTTTAATGCCGCTCCCTTTGGCCGCAAAAAAAACCGAAGAGGAACAAAGAGCGGGAATTTTGCCTTCGGGGCGGATCTCTTTGCAGCTGATGCTGGGAATTTCGGATATCCGGATTCTCCGGATACCGGACTCTTCTCTCCGGGAATGCCAGGCAGAAATCCGGAGTACTCCGGCGCCGATTGCAATGAAGCCGATCCCGGCGATCCTTTTTTTGAGATGCCGCTATCCGGATTTGATTTTTCAGGCGGAGGTGATGGCAGTCAGGATGATTACAGCATAGACGATTTTCTTCAGGATTATGCCCCGGAAGCCTTTATGCCTGATAATGACAGGCGCGAGGACTTTGCGGGGGACAGGCATAGAAACTCCGGGCATTTCCCGGATTCCCCGGCCGATTTCCCCGGGAATAACGGCGCGAGGGCCGCACCATCCGCTCCTTCTGGCAGTCTTTCCGGAGATCCCTTCTGTTCCTTTGAGGATTATCTTGCGGAAACCCGGGAGAACAGTTCTTCCGGGATAGTCGCAGCCTCGCAGGATAAGACAGCTCCTCATTCTCAATCCGTCTCAGGTTCTTTGCCTGCAGGTTCCCGGTCATTTCCCGGCGCATCTGCCATGCCCGAAGATGCCTCGGAGTATTCCGGGAGACTGGAGCTTAAACCGGCGGAGGAGTATTTCAGGAATCTCGCGCCCCTTATCGAGGAAGCCCGGGAGCATCTTCCTCTCACCCCGGAGGAGTTTCAGGAAATGGTGTTCCCCTTGCTTGAGAACACTCTGGAATACATGGATGCCCTCCCGGCCTCGGAATGCTATCACCACTGCGAGCCCGGGGGACTCTTCCGGCACAGTCTGGAAACCGCCGCGCTCACTCTCAGCTATCTTAAGCGGGATGTGATGACTCTGGGGGATGAACCTGAAAAGCGCCGCCGGAAAGCCGCGCTTTACGCTCTGGCCGTTTACACCGGAGGGCTTCTTCATGATGCGGGGAAGGCCTTTTCGGATATGGAGGTAATTACTGAGAAAGGAGATGCGTGGTCTCCGGTGGGGGAAAGCCTCCGGGGGTTTCTCGAGCGAGAAGGGAGCCGGTTTTATTATTTCCGCTACCGTCCCAGACGGGGCAAGACTCATGAAAACCTGACTCCGCTTCTGGCGGGCCGCATTATTCCGCCGGCTCTCCTGACGGCACTGATGTCAGATCCTGCTGTATATGCCGATCTCTTTGACGCTCTTTACGGCAATGCCGGATCCCCGTTTTTCAGCATTATCAAAAAGGCGGACAGCGGGAGCGTGGAAGCGGATCTCCGAGGTACCGGAAATGCCCTTAACCGGTTCTCCCGAAAGCCCCATGCCCTTATTCGTCTCCTGTCCCTTTTGCAAAACCGCATTCGGGAGACCCCGGCACCCTTTAATGCCCCCGGGAGCTATCTCTATCATATTGACCAGCGCATCTATCTTGTCATTACTCCGGATCGCTTCTGGGATCTTTTGCGTTCCGGGAATGATCTCGGCATTAACCTTCAGATCCGGGATCTCCGGGATCTGGCAGAAAAGCTGATCCTTCTGGGACTGGCCCGGGCCTGGAGACCGGAGGAAGGGGAGCCTCTGACCCCGCTGGCTCTTAATGACAACGGCCGGCTGCGGCTTATGCTGGGACTTGAGCTCGTAAGTCCGGAGTTCTTCTGTCAGAATCTGATGATCCCGTGCTCTCTCCCCGGCGTCGCGCCCGAGATCCGGGAGATGCTGCTGCGGCTTAAGCGGGAAGACAGTTCCCGGGACTATACTCTGGAGGAGCTTCAGGCCATGCTGGGGGATAACGGGGAAAGAAATGCCGGAGCTGGTGAAATGACCGGATCTTCGGGAGAAAATCCGGTACCAGGTGCGACACAAATTCCTTCAGAAAGCGCGGTTATAACGGAAAGCTCCCGGGAAACCTTGTCCCGGATCCCGTCTCCGGATAATGATATCCCGAAAACCCCGGGTATACCGGAGGGCAGCTTCTCCCTCCGGAATGCCCGGATTCCGGAGGAACCGGCCCCTGAAGCT
>NZ_JBGVBR010000405.1:0-4215 GCF_045225735.1 Succinimonas sp.
CCGGAGCGAGCATCTGCTGCGAGAAATAAACCTTAACAAAAATAACGCAGTCATCGCCGTCAGATGATTTCACGGTCAGGGGCACATAGGAGGCGGCGCTGTTTTTCTGGTCGTCCTTGCCGTCCTTGCCGCTGCTCCTGCTTATGCGGATCAGATTTTTGTCCAGATAAAGCCTAAGCGGCGCATAGCGGCCCCGGATATTGATTTCAGCCTCGGCTCCCTGGTCGTCGGAAAAGCGGAAGAACCGGAAGGTGAGCCCCTCGGCATCGGCCCGGCCCTCGTAGATAACCTTCTCTGAGGTGTCCGTTACTATGGAGCTAAAGCGCTTTGCGGGCTCCTCGCCGGCCTGAATGTCCAGATAGCGGAACTTCAGGGCGGCGTTGGTTCGTTCTTCCTTCCCGTAGACGCCGCTGATAAGAGCGTTCTGGGTTTTGATGTCGGGAATGGCGATTTTTACGGATACCGGGTTTTCCGTATCACCGAAGGTCTTCAGGATAAAATCCGCGTGCTGAGCCCATTGGGGCACGTTGTTTCTTCCGGAGGAAAGACCGGACATCAGGGGCTCCTTAAGCGTATCCACGCCCTCGTCCGCGGCAGCCTCGGCTTCAGATGCGTCCTTTTCCGCTTCTTTTTTCTCGGGGTCAGTGATAATGCCGAAGGATCTCAGAGATTTCCGGAGCTTTGCCATATCCTCGGGCAGAATGACCTGACCGCTTATATTGCCGTCACGGAGCACCGGGAAGTAGTAGAGGCGGTTCTGGAATTCTGCGAGAGAAGCAGTAACGTTGTAGTTGGCTTCCGCCTTCAGGAGCTGGATGCCCTGCCGCACGAAGGAATCCCACCAGGGGATGGTGCTATCAGCTCCCCTCTGCGACATCAACTGCGTGTAATCCTTGCGGACGTTTTTTTTGCTGATGGTGTTAAGGTAGCGGTTGGCCTTCAGCGGATCGTCCGGCAGCAGCGACCAGGAGTTCAGGGTGGTGGAGCAGACCTGGTTGTAGTTCAGATCCAAAAGCTTCATTCTTGCGGAAATATGCTTGAGAGCATGATCCCTGCTGCTGATGCCGCTGCCTGAAAGCACCGGATCCCGGATTTCCGAAAGCACGTCATAGGACATGTTGTACACGTCCCGGAGACTGGCATTGATTTCATAGGAACGGCTCCTTTTGGCAAACTCGTGGAAGCTTTCATAGTCATGGAAGGTGGGCTTCAGGTTTTCGGCAAAGGCGCTCCAGTAGGTCACAAAAGCATCGGCGTACCGGGTTACCTGGCGTTGCATCTTCTGTACCCGGGGATCGCTGTCCACGAAGGCTGAAAATATGCCGTAGGCTTTTCCGGCAGCGGCGGTATCTCCCTTCTCTGCCGCCTGAGCTCCCTTTTGCCCCTTGTTCTTTTTGGACTGCTGGCTGTATTCCAGGAGAGCTGCGGCCGGGTTTATCAGGATATTCACGGCCCTCGGGGCGTATTCCGCATCCATGTTGAAGGATCCCAGCGTCCGGGCCGCGGAATCGGCGTCCAGATATTGTTCAAGAACCCCGTTTTCCGAGGAAATATCCCGGGCTACGGCGGCAACTGTGGCGGCCAGGCTGGTGTCTTCGGGATAGAATTCCAGCAGGTTTTTCGCCAGGCTGATAAGCGCGGTCGCCTCTTCATACTCCAGGAAGGCACGGGCCGCATCCCCCAGTTTGGCGGAGGCCTCCAGGTCCTTGTGGCTGTCCAGGAAGGATTTAAGATGATTCCTCTTGATCTTGAAGATGCTTCCCATATCCCGGATCTGCTTTTCAAAATTTTCCGGATGGCGCAGCGCTATGGGCAGATCCTCGTCATTGACGTAGATGATCCGGAGCATTTCGGCCAGATCCTGATAGTTCATCCGGTTATCGCTGCCTTTGGCGGAGCTCATGGCGAAGATTTTGCTGGCCAGGATGTCGGTGAGTCCGCTTTTAACAGTTTGATAGTCCTTTTCCAGATTGTTCCGGGCCTTGTTTTGGAAATTCACCAGACTGTCTATGTCCGTGTAGCTGTAGTCGATATGAGCGCTGATGTCGCTGCTGGCATTGACATAGTCGATAAAATGCATGAAATCCTCATCAAGGATATTCTGGTAGTCGCGGTAGCTTTTTTCAAAATAAGCCGCGCGCGCCATATTGATGGATTCCTCGGCTTTCTTGTCTCCGGCATTGTCGTCCTTGTCCTGTTTTTCTTCTTTGCTGCCGGCTAAATCGCTAAGAGGAGGCATGGCAAAGGTTATCAGAAAATGCTGGTAATTTTTGCTGAGGTAATCAGTGGTGCTGATGGCGTGAAAAACCTCCTGACGCGCCTCCCGATAGTTCTGAAAGGCGCTGGCGATATTGTTCTGGCCTTCCGTCCGGCCGAAATCCCTCAGAGTGTCAAGAGAGCGGTTTAGGTCGCTGCCGTGCATCACCACGTGCCGGAACATCTGGTAGTCGGATTCCGGGTAGGCGTTAACATCAATCAGCTGTTTAACCAGATTTTTGATGCCGTTATTGATGCCGGGGTAGAAATCCTTGTGAAGCAGGATCTGGCGCACGGCATTTCTGGCGTAGCTTTCTTTGCCGGAGGCGAAATCGCTGATCTCCTGGGCTACCTTCCGGGAAACCTGGGGGTACATGTAGCGCACGATGCTTACCAGACATTGCTCCATGACATCGGTGCTCTTTTCGCCGGCATGATTGTCCTCATCGGAAAGGGAGAGATGCATGCAGTCCAGGAGGGCATCAGCGCGCTTTTCGGTGAAGTAGGAATCATCCCGCCGGAGATTGCTGACGAAGGACTTGCTGGCAGGGAACAGGATCATGTCCGTGGTCAGCTGGTTGTAAATGGTCTTTCTTTCGCTGTGACTGAGATTGTTATAGTCGTAGAAGAGATAGCTTGCGGGGGCATACAATAAGGGCAGGGGGCGATCCGCCAGGAGAGTGATCTTGGAGCTGGTGAAAAAATTAAACCGGGTGACCTCGGGCATGCCGTTCATGATGCTGTCAAAGTGATCCGTTCCCGTGGCGGTATTCTCATCCATGTCCAGGAGCGGGGAGTTCAGCGGGGCGTGCGCCTTGAACAGAGATGCCAGCTGCCGGTAAAACTGGGTATCCGCTTCCAGATTCCGGGTAATGAGCCGGTTCCCCAGCAGAGCTCCGGCCAGGTACATCAGGGAAATGAGCCCCAGGATCACTACCATGGTCAGAGCCGGCACATGCCTCCGGATGATTTCGCTTTTGGTAAATACCGCCAGCCGATCCAGATCGGCGAGACTCTGGCCCAGAAGTTCGTTGCGGAATACGGCCGCCTCCAGAGGAGTATGCCGGCTGGAGAGGGGGGCCTCATCCGGTTTGGCCTTTTTGAGTTCGGCAAAGACGGCACTGAAGCATACCCCCTGATCGCAGGAGGAGCAGAAATAAATGCCCTCCGGCATTCCGGCGAGCGCGGAACTGTCCGGATCGAAAATTACCCGGAGGTAATGCCGGAGATTATCCTTCAGGGCCGCAACCTGATCCGGGAAGGCGAATACATAAGAGGAAAGATCGATTCTGCCCTGGGCGGTATAGCTGGCATCCAGGGCCTTCTTGGAGATCATGAGGCCCAGGGAGGTATCCTTAAGGGCGGCGATATACTCGTCCCAGGCCCGGCTGAAGACGCTGTCCGTGTAGCGTCCGGTTCCCTGGCGCAGGTCGGAGAGATCAATGCCGCTCATGCGGGTTCTGCTGGCGGCGGGGATGCCGTCAAAAAATTCCCGGAAGCCCAGAATGCAGTCCGCCTTGGTGATGACAATTCTGATGGGAACCGTCATGCGGATGGCGCGGGTGAGTCTCAGCGTTTCTGAAAATATCAGGGCGGCCTTTTTGTCGGTGATGCTTTCGGAGTCGGCGATAAGAGCGTCGGCCGGGATAGTGAGAATTATGCCGGACAGGGGTTTTACCGCATGGACGCTATGGATAAACTCGCAGATGGCATACCATTCGGCGGAGGAGCCCCCCAGCCAGTTATCAAAGAACACATTGCCCCGGACATCCAGAAAAACCCGATCCCGGTGCACATGAAAATGCAGGGGCTCCGTATTGCCGGGATCCTGCTCCTGTCTGATGGATACCGTGTTGAGTTCGCCGTCCCGGAAGAGGGATGTTTTGCCGGAGAGGGGTTCGCCCAGCACCGCATACCACGGCGTATGCTGCTTTTTGATGCAGTGGGTTTTAATGTAAT
>NZ_JBGVBR010000406.1:0-3276 GCF_045225735.1 Succinimonas sp.
CTCTTCTGGTGAGCCGTCACGGTCTTCATTGCAAACAGTATCATCATCAGAAAACAAAAATTACCTGGGAAGAATGCGATCTCCGGAAGTGGCTTAACAATGAGTTTTTGAAGGAGGCCTTCTCTGTGGAGGAACAGCAAAAGATTAAGCTCTCAGAGGTGGCGAATGACGATAACCGGCAGTACGGCATCCGCGGCGGAAATAATACCCGGGATCATGTTTTCTGCCTCAGTCTTGCGGAGGCGGAACGTTATTTTAAGAATAACGGTGAAAGACAGTGTCAGCCCACGGCTCATGCCCGTTACCAAGGTGCATGGGTGGATAATATCATCGGCTGTTGTTATTGGTGGCTGCGTTCGCCGGGCGACTATCAGAACTTCGCATCGAACGTGAATCCAGTTGGCGCGCTAAACCCGGGTGGTAACCTCGTCCGCAATGATAACCGCGCTGTGCGGCCCGCTTTACGGCTATTTGATGAACCTAACAAAAAGGCCGACATCACCGTAAAGGGCGTTAAATATCCTGCGGTGAAGCTTAAGCCCAAGCCAGTGTTTCAGGTCTGGGAAAAGATCCGGGAATGGCTCAAGGTTCTTCGCAAGTGAAGCCTAAGCCCAAGCCAGTGTTTCAGGTCGGGGAGTATGTTAAGTTTGGGAATTACCCCCAGAACAACGGCAGCGCCAAGGAGCCTATCGAGTGGCTTGTTTTGGAGGTTAAGGACAATGAGGCTCTTCTGGTGAGCCGTTACGGTCTTGTTTGCGAACATTATCACCACCAGATAACAGACATTACCTGGGAAAAGTGCGATCTTCGGAAGTGGCTTAACCATAAGTTTCTTAAGTCAGCCTTCTCGGAGAAAGATCGGCAGAGGATCAAGCTCTCAGAAGTTGTAAATGACAAAAACCGGCAGTATGGTACCAGCGGCGGAAGTAATACCTGGGATCATGTTTTGTGTCTCAGTTTTGCGGAGGCGGAACGTTATTTTAAGAATAACGGTGAAAGACAGTGTCAGCCTACGGCTCATGCCCGTAAGCAAGGAGCATTTGTGAATAATAGCAACAGCTGTTGTTATTGGTGGCTGCGGTCGCCGGGCCTTGATCCGCACTACGCATCGCTTGTCTGTATGGATGGCGTGCTCTACCCGATTGGTTACAAAGTCAACAATGGTGGCATCGCTGTGCGGCCCGCTTTACGACTAATCTGGAAATCTGTAATCGTCTAATCAGGAATCTTATTCCGCCCGCTTGTGGGAGACAGGCTCAGATTTTGTATTTCGGCCGCTTTGGAAGAACTAAAATTAGGTGTTTGGGCTCGGCTTTATCTGGTAAAGCTTGCGTAAGTAAAGACCGGGTATCGTTAAAATGGTCTTAAGAGGTACTCTTCCAAGGATCTCAGCAAATTCTCCTGTTTTTTTCTTTGTTCAGCAGCGTTCTGTTCTGATCAAAAAAGTCTTTGACCCTGTTTTTGTTACTATTTGCGGCCCTTCAAAGCCCCTGTAAATGGTTAAAAATTTGAGCCTGTGAAACAGGGACAGAATGAGACAGGCTGGTCAAGTCCGCCTGTTTTTTTCCGCCCCGGAGGATCCGCTTCCGGGGATATCCGGCGGTGCCTCTGCAGCTCTTTTTCCTAAATGCCCGCCGGCTTCAAACAAATTCCCTTATTTTTCTGAGATACTTGAGAAACGGGGCTCGTACCGAAGCTTCGGTACGAATCCCAGGTAAAAAGTTTTCAGGAAAGACATGCTGCAAAGACTGCCTCTATTTTTGCTTGTCGACGCCTCCGATTCCATGGAGCGCTGTCATGCTGACACCCTGAACCGGGCTCTCAGGCTGGTGATTAACAGAATCTCCGAAGATCTCTATGCCGTGGAGTCCGTGGTTATTTCCGTTATTGTGTTTTCCGGAAAGTCTCAGGTTAAGGTGCTCCACAGGTTCTCCTATGCCTATCACTGCGGCTTTTCTGATATCTCCTCTCTGGGCGGCGCCGCTGATTACGGGGCCGGCTTCGGGGCTTTGTTCCGGGAAATGACAGACGGCGTGGTAAGGCCCTCCGGCTCCGCTCCCGGTGATCTCCGGCCTCTGGTATTCTTCTTCACCGCGGGATCCTCCCCCGGAACCGCACGTCAGGGGCTTTCGGATCGGGCGGCTCAGGATCTCCGCCGGAACGCCGATGTGTTTTCCTTTGTGCTGTCCGGAAAAACGGATAATTCCTGGGCCAGCCGCTATTCTGACCGGGTTTATAACATCGGCGATGATGCCGCTCCTCTGGAAAGTCTCTTAAGCAAAATATCCCCCTATGTCCTGAAAAGCAGCCGAGCCCCTGTTCGGCAGGGCTTTCTCAGCATGATGCTGTATTCCGAGAATGATGATCCCAAAGGGAAATTCCCGCCCTACAAATTTGGCGGGGTTTATCACAAGACGAAGGAGTCCCTGGTTAAAGCTCTGCTTAAGAATCCTGCTTCCGGAATCCAGGAGGTGCGAAGCGGCATTCTGACTCACCACTTCAGTCTTATTGCCCCTGATTTAGAAAACATCTGCCTGGAGGCGGAGAGGAATCTTCGGAATTATACGGATACGGTATCATGCTATCAGGTCTTTTATCGTCTCATGTATCAGCTTGTTCCGGAACTTAAAATCATCTTCTGCGGGGGACAGGAGTTCGGGAGTCTCGAGGAGCTCGGCGAGGCGGCGATCTCTAATGCCATATCCGGAGATGCCGGATTTTTAAGCTCGCTCCGGCTTTTACAGAGATCCTTCCTGGACTTCTATGCGAGAGGCATTATAAAGAGCGAGGCAGCCAGCAATCTCCTTGAGAAGGCATTTTTACAGATTTTCCAGCAGAAGTGTTCTGATATGCAGGCGGCCTGGATACTGGGCTATGCATTATCAGATAAGAGAAATATCAGGATAGGTGACAAGTCCTTCAGTTCTCCCGAGGGGCTTTTGGGATACCTTAATAAGCTGGAAAGAAAACAGAGTCTCAAGTACATTGAGGAGCACCGTGCAGGACTGGAATTCTTTGCTGCTGTAATTCCGGAAGCAAACTCCCGAGAGGCTTTAAAGCGGGTGCTGAAGAACTTGGACAGCGCTGTTGTCAGCTCGGGCGAATATCGCAAAATGGGGACTTCCAGTGCTGGGAGTTTTGATGAACCTAACAAAAAGACCGACATCACCGTAAAGGGCGTTAAAGATCCTGCGGTGAAGCCTAAGCCCAAGCCAGTGTTTCAGGTCGGGGAGTATGTTAAGTTTGGGAATTACCCCCAGAACAACGGCAGCGCCA
>NZ_JBGVBR010000407.1:0-2153 GCF_045225735.1 Succinimonas sp.
CTGCCTCCTAAACAGAAGAAATACACGGCTCTGGCCGGGGCGGCGGCTCTGGCTCTGGGCGTGAGCTGGGCGTTTTCCGAAATAGGAGCTCCCCAGGAGCAGCAGAGACGGCAGCGGCCCCAGAAGATTGAGGAAACCACCCTCACGGCGGACTATAAGATGAAGGATGACACCTTATCCGCCCTGGCTTCTGAAATGAAATTCCTCCGGACTGAAAACGAAAAGCTCCGGAAAGAGATCACCAGAAACAACAATAAAAGCTCCGAAGAGGTGGACAAGCTCCGCCAGGAATTCCAGAAGGAACTGGCCCGGCTTCAGAAGCGAAACGACATGCTGGAAACCCGCATTGCCCAGGTTGACGATGCCACAGTGCAGATCAACCGGGATGTGGAATCCACCCGGCATTACACCGACGAAGAGATCCAGAAGCTAAAGGAGCAGGGAGTCAAGTTCACGGTAGATCAGGACGGCCGGGAGATCCCGGTAACCGACTATGAGAACGGAACCGATACCCGGGGCCAGAGCAACGCTCTTTCCGCAATATCTATGATGGACGCGAAAACCCCGGAAGAGTTTTTTGCGGCAGCTCCCACCCCGAAGGAGGCCAATCAGGAATCCAAGCCTGTTATCGACATGGAAACCGGCAAGGCCAAGGTGGATGCCAAGGGCCGGCCGGTAATGACCGAGCGGGTGATCACCATTACCTCCCACCGGGAGCCGGAAAAGCCCAAGCCCGTTGTGGAGCCGGAGAAGGAGTACATTTTCATACCGGCCGGTTCGATCCTGACTGGCGTGTTTATTTCGGGTCTGGATGCTCCCACAGGTTCCGGGGCTCAGAAGAATCCCTTCCCGACTCTGGTCAGGCTTCAGAAGGACGCGATCCTGCCTAACAACTACCAGGCGGACATCCGGGAGTGCTTTATGCTGCTCTCAGGCTATGGCGATCTTTCTTCGGAAAGAGCCATGCTCCGGGGCGAAAAGATCTCCTGCATCCGGGATGACGGCGGCGTGATCGAGACGGAACTGGACAGCTTCGCCGTGGGAGATGACGGCAAGGCCGGGGTGAGAGGCACCCTCGTATCCAAGCAGGGCCAGATCATTGCCCGCTCCCTTCTTGCCGGATTCGCCGGAGGGTTTGCGGAGATGTTTGACGTTGCGGCCACTCCCACCCTTAACACGTCATCTGATGGCACGGTACGCTATGAGGACGTATTTTCGAAGAAAGCCATCAAAGGCGGAGCCAGCCGGGGCGTAAGCCAGTCTCTTAACCGCATTGCGGACTTCTACATGGATCTGGCCGACAGAATGTACCCGGTAATAGAAATTGACGCTGGCAGAGGCGTGGACATAATCGTGTCCAAGGGCACCAAGCTCATGGTCAAGAGCGTCAACGAGATCAGCGATCCGGTGGCGAGAAAATCAGCCCCTCTGAGCTGATCGGCAAGTTTTCGGGCGAACGATATTTAAGTATTAAATTGTGAGATAATAATATGAAGATACTGTTAAAGCGGGCAATGATGATCGGAGGGATCGGGATCATGGCATCCCTCTCCGGATGCTCCTATTTGAATGTGGGAGAAAATGACTTTTCATGCCCGGGCAAAGGCAAAGGCGTGTCCTGCGCATCCAGCAGGGAAATGTACGAAGCCACCAATAACGGCCAGATCCCCAAGCCCGTATCAAAGGACGAAGTGGAGGAAATGGCCGAAAGAGGTCAGAAGATCTCCACTGTAAAGGGCGTGGATGATGACCGGGTTGTGCTTCAGACCGATGCCTCCGGAAAGCCGCTTAACACTGAATACACCACTGACGAAAAGGGCCGGGTTGTGTCCGTGACCCAGCGGATCGAGGATAACTATGTAGCGCCGGCGCTCCCCAGCAAGCCGGTGCCGATCCGCACCCCGGCAGTGGTAATGAGAATATGGATCGCCCCCTGGGAGGATGCCAAGGGAGATCTGAACGTTTCCGGGTTCGTTTATACGGAAATCGAGCCTCGGAGGTGGGTTGTGGGGAATGACGCTAGGGGAGCGTCCAGGACTTTCAACCCGTTGTCCGCTCACTCGCATCTTAACAAGTAGCGTCTGGGCTTGTCTGTTATTTTGCTAATCAACTTTTAAAGGAAAAACCTGATGTTAGCTAGATTGAAAAAGTAT
>NZ_JBGVBR010000408.1:0-4763 GCF_045225735.1 Succinimonas sp.
GGGGCTGATTTAAGAGGCCAGATGCTGCAGGCTTAATCATAATAAGGTTTTATCGCTTACCGGCAGATTTCCGCGCTGCCGGGTATTTTTAAAATGTGCTTTTTTGCCAGGAGGCTGAAATGACTGATGTATCTAATGTGAACGGACATGCTCAAAGTTTCTTTGACAACATTCAAGATCAGAATATAGGCGCTGACGGCGGAACTAAGGTGATGCTTGATGCCAACGGCCATGTAACCGAAAGCCACGAGAGCCGCGCTCACTTTTTCGGGAAGGCGATAAACAAGACCCTTACCGAAAAAACTCAGGTCAGCGTCAATGTTCTTCGTAATGCTCTTGTGGGCGAAATCGGCGCGAAAGGTCTGGAGATTTTCAACCGTTTTGTAAGCGCCAAGAATATCTCAGGCAAAAAGCGTCTCACCATGGATAACCTCAGAAATATCAAGGCTGCAGTAAAAGAGTATAAGGCTTCTCTGGTCAAAAATGCAAACAAAAGACTTGATCTTACACAAATTAAGCACCTAGGGCATAAGAGTACCTATTACAGTGATACCGACATTATTTCGGCTGGTAAAAAATTCACGTCCCTCTGCAAGACCCACATGGCAATTCTTAATGAGATTGGTAAGGTTGGCAATCTCATAAATGGAATCCCCAAGGATTTCACCTCCGCCGCTATAAAAGGCGATCGGGCCTTTGCCAATCTGGAGACGATTCTTAACGATGCCAAGACGAAGCTGAATCTTTGCAAGGAAAATCTTGATACTCTCCTTTTCAATGTCCAGAATAAAATCGGCGATGACTTCAAAGAAGCAACTCCGAATGATGCCAAAAAGCTGCAAGAAGCGCTCGATGTCATCAAGCCCAAAATTGACACCATTATAAACGGACTTAATGCCAAGATCCGGGACTGCCAGATTGCCAAAAGCAATGACGGAAATCTTTACGGTAATTTTAAAAACGGCTTCGATACCAAGGTAAAAGCAATTTCAGATACCGTTACCGAGGCGCAGAAAAAGATTACCGCAGCCAGGGATGCCAGCAACGATCAGGGCTTTATTGCCAAATGCAACCGCGCCCTGACGAAGCTTTCGAATATGCAGAATACCTATAATGAGCATAAAAGCCGTCTCGATGGCTATAATCTCAGGGACGGAGACAGCGTTCCGAAAAGGTTCCTTAAACTCTTCAAAAGCATGGGCAAGGATACCGGCGAGGATATTAAGGATATCGTCGGAAAGCTTCATATTCAGGGCTATGCTCCCACCAAAAACTGCGTTATGACCAAGTTTGCTCAGATTATGGGGGCCCAGGATTCATGGAAGCAGGAAATTTCCCGTAATCTGACCCTGAATGTAAATGCTAATGAGCAGAAGAATTTCCGTTGCAGCCTTACCCCTGCCAAGATGATGAACCCCTCCCTGTACGGCCAGGGAATTAATGGCAATCCCAGCACGGCTCTGGAGTCCCCCGATCTTACCAACTGCTTCCGCTCGGAAATCTCGGACGAGAATGGCAAGAAGCTGTTTTCCGGATACCGGCACGGCATTCTGGATTCCATTAAGGTCAAGAATAATACCACGCGTCAGAGCAATGCCGAAAACAAGGCCAAACAGCTCCTGACCACTATCGTAATGGATCGCTTCAAGGCTGATAAACTCAGTACTGCCACCAAGGCTAACCCGCTGGAAATTAATCTTACTTCAGTTAATCTGGTAAATCCTATCAGCATTGGAAAGTTTGATGAGAAAACCATGGCTCTTAAGCAGATGAGTGCTCTGGAATCCCTGACCAAAGACGCAAACGGCCAGCCCGGCCCCGTCAAGCTGACCATAAATAATCAGGATGTCTGGGTTAAGGTGAATCTCCGTACCTTCATGTCACCCTGTAACGAGTATTCCCACGGCGTGTTCGGAAAATTCGTCTGGGACAACGCCAACAGCATGGGCAAAAACAACGAGAGCTTCACAAAGATGTTCGGCCCCCGGTTCATGACACAAAATTCCCAGCCGGATCGGCTGAAATCCGCTGTTCCCTTTGAGCAGCAGTACAGGGAGTTCGTTGATAACATCAGCGCTGATTCGGATCTGGGCAAATACCTGAGAAAAAATCCGCCCCCTTCACTGGCAGACAAGAAGAAAGTGTTTGTCCTGGCGCATGAAATTAACATCCTGATGCAGAACGGCAATTTCCGCAACAAGAAAATCGATGCCTTCGAGCTTCCGGCCCGGCTGGCCCTGCTCAATGACATGATTGGCAATGTGTGCTGCTATAACTGCAAGAGCGGAAAGGATCGCACCGGTCATATGGATATCATCACCAAGCAGCTGGCTGTCAAGATGACCAAGCTTGAAAATAACGACCTTTCTCCGAACAAGTATCTGACCAACTCCAGCTCGGTGATGCGCGTTCTGAGCGGGCAGACCTATGCCACAGACGAAGACGTCCAGAATTTTGACCAGCTGATCAAGAATTCCGGAAATCTCGAAGTGCATCAGATGAATACCGGTCTCAAGGGCTCCAAGGTTAACGACATGCCAGGTGTTATCAATCATCTGGGCAATGCGGAACTCTTCAAGTTCTACGAGGGCGCCAGCAAGTACGTAAAATCCTGATCCTTTCGGAATCAGGCGCGGAGAATATCTCCCCGAGGCATTCAGCGCGGTCTCCCCTGCTTTCAGGCAGCAGGAGCCGCCCTTCTTGGCAAGGCATCAGGCTCTGTTTGCCATCCTTTAATGGATGCCGGTTTCCTGCCGGCATTTTCTTCTGCCGGTTCCGGATTCTTAAAAGGGCCCGGGCACCGGATTTGCAGCCGATTTGCAGCCGCTCCCTCAGAAAAGTTTTCTGTGATGTGATAGCATGACAATACGGCTTATTTATCTGAATCTGAACTCGTGCTCAGACTGCTCACAGGCTCTTCCCCATGCTCTTCATGTTCATGAAAGATGCCTTAAGCCCGCCCGCCCGGATCCGAAAACCAGCTTCGCAAGAGAGGTTAACTGCCATGAATACGACATCCCCCTCCTCCGGCTTCACCCTTATTGAACTTGTGGTTGTCATTGTCATTCTGGGGATTCTTGCCGCCACTGCCGCCCCGAAATTCATGAACCTCCGGGGGGATGCCCGGGCCGCCGCCATTCACGGTCTTGAGGGAGTGCTGAAATCCGCCGATTCCGTGGTCTATTCCAAGGCCGTGATTCTGGGAAAGGAAAAGGATCCCAATGCGGAATTTACCGTGGAGGATCGGGTGGTGCGCACCAGATACGGCCATTTGATGGACGCCCACCAGATTATGCAGGAAACGGATGCCGATCTGGTCAATGACTGGTTTGTAGCCCCGAAAACCTCCGGCGACTACTACGAGCTCTATATCTTCATCAAGGATCCCAGCCTAAGGCTGGATCAGGAGTACCGGGATCTCTACCAGGACAAGTGCTCTCTGCTCTACAAGAGAAACAATAATCGGGACGAGCTCATTATCAAAGCCAGCACCTCCGGCTGCTGAGAACCCGGCTTTTGCGGATAGGCAGGAACGGGCCTTCTGGGGGTGATTCCTGTCGGCTTCAGCTGGCTGCAAGTCTTCTCTGATACGGTGTGCGGCAGTTCTGTTTCGAGAAAATGAATTTTTTTCATTTTCTCGAAATACGATGCTGCCATGTATGATGTGATGCAGGGTATGCCGAAAATCTCCGGGCAGTCTTTCTTTTGCTGGATGGCTCTTTACGGGGCATAAACGGGCACATGAAAGAGCATAAAATGCCGGCCCTTTTCGGGTAATTATGGAACAGCAGCATGAAATTGATAGCAAGGCCGTTATATCTAGAACAGCTGAAACGGGTGCAGGACGTGCCCGATATTAAGGTAATTACCGGTATCAGACAGTGCGGAAAATCCAAACTTATGGAATCGTTTATTGATTACATCAAAACAACGGATCCTGCCGCTAATGTTATTTATATTGATTTCACCGATTTGAAATATGAAGAATTAAATCATTACCGTAAATTGTACGATTATGCTGAAAGCTCTTACCTCGCCGGCAAGAACAATTATCTTTTTATAGACGAGGTTCAGCTTTGCGAAGGATTTGAAAAAATACTGAGCAGTCTCCATTCATCTGAAAAATACGATATTTATATTACCAGTTCCCATGATTTTCTGGAAGAAAGCAAACTGGCAACATTACTCATGGGGAGAACTTTCAATATTGAAGTTTTTCCGTTTTCTCTGAGGGAGTTTATGGAATACCATAATTTGTCGGATGCGTATGAAGCATTTACGGAATATCGCAAATTCGGCGGGATGTCCGGTTCATACGTATATTCAGATGAAAAAAGCAGAATGTCTTATCTCAATAATGTTTTTGAAACGCTGGTGTTACGGGATATTGTTCAGAAATATAAGATCAGAAATGCGCCTCTTCTGGAAAAAATTACCGATTTCCTGATGGATAACACCTCCAATATTGTATCTGCCAGCAATATGGCTAAAACCCTCCAGGCAAATAAAATTAAGACAAATGATAAAACCATAGGTACGTACATAGGTTATCTGTGCAATGCCTATGGTTTTTATCGCATCAGAAGATACGATATCAGAGGAAAAAAATATTTAGCTTTTAATGACAAGTACTATCTGGCTGATCCCGCTTTCAGATATGCCAGACTTGGCAGCAGAAATCCCGATTACGGCAGGATATCGGAAAATCTGGTGGCGCTTGAACTCTTAAGGCGGGGTTATGAGGTCTATGCAGGTGTTTTATA
>NZ_JBGVBR010000409.1:0-3576 GCF_045225735.1 Succinimonas sp.
CCGGAGTCATGCCGGTGCGGGTTACCAGAATGGTGTTCTTTCCGGCATCGGAGCTGATCCCGAAATCAATGAGAACGATATGCTCCCCGGTGTCATCCGGTATCAGGTTGCCGGGCTTGAGATCCTTGTGCAGAATTCCCGCATCATGAAGTGCTTTAAGGCCTTCAATCACTGAAGGGATAATGAAGCTGCGGAGCTCATCTTCGGAAAATCGAATCCCCTGTGCCAAAAGATCGGAAAGAGCCTGCATCTCGTAATACGGGAGCACCGCATACTGATGCTTCTCATAGGTGCCGAAGCTTACCACGGGAGCCACGCAGGGATTATTGATTCCTTTAAGCTTTTCAATCACATCCGGCTTTACCGCATTCTCCCGGCGGTAGTATTTCAACACATAGCGTTTCCCCGCATGCGCCCCCGCGCCGGAACAGCGATAGATGTCTGCCTCTCCGGAGGTAACGGTCATCTTTTGCTCGGCATAAAAATCCCCCAGGGTTCTCCCGGTAAGATCCGGCACCGGGGATTCCCCGTCGTTAATCCGGGTTTTGCCGCGGAGTTTATCCAAGAAAGAGGCGTTTACTTTGGTTTCTGACATGCGAACTCCCGAAAAAACTTATCCCATCCCAACTGACGGATTTATGCCAACGGCTCTCTGCCTGAACAGCTTCTTTAACACAAAAACGGCTTATCAGCAGACAGATCCCGAAATTATCTATGAGTATCATGAGATTATCTCCGAATGCCCGGGATGATAGTTTGATAAAGAAGGCCTATTTGAAAAAAAATGGAAAAAACTTCGAACTTGGCTGTGTTTCTGCATCTCAGGGGCAGCCCTGTCCGTTCCGCTGCAAAGGCTGCTCCAGTTAAGAGAATAAGCGTCAGACATTTTGAAAGAGAACTCGGCTCTTTTCTCCGGGAACTCACAAAAATAGCCCCCGCCAAGAAGCAGGAGGAAGCACGGTAAGCCGTGCCAGATTCCCAGGTTAGAAGATTACAGATTCCAGATTAGCCGTAAAGCGGGCCGCACAGTGCCGTCATCATCATCGACGATGACACCAAATGGGCGGAGCGAACCGCCCGCACCTACGCACGAAGCGTAGTTCCGATCATTGCCAGGCGACCGCAGCCACCAATAACAACAGCCAGCTTTAACATAAGCCCCATGAGCTTTTGCCAGTTCCGTAGGCTGACACCTTCTTTCACGGTCACTCTTAAAATAACGTTCCGCCTCCGCAAGGCTGAGACAAAAAACCCGGTCCTGGGTATCATTTCCGCCACGGGTACGATGTTCCCAGTTATCGTCATTCGCCACCTCTGAGAGCTTAATCCTCTGCTGTTCCTCCTCCGTGAAGGCCGCCTTCATAAAATCATTGTTAAGCCACTTCCGCAGATCGCAGTCTTCCCAAGTGATGCTTCCGCCGCTATGATATTGCCTGCAATCAAGGCCGTAACGACTTACGAGGACGGCCTCATCGCCGTTAACCTCCAAAACCAGCCATTCAATGGGCTCCTTGACACTGCCGTTTTTCTGAGGGTAACTCCCAAACTTGATGAATTCCCCCTTCTTAATGGTTATCGGGGAATACCTGGTACCGTTAACCATAATGGGGGCGCCCTTTTCTCCGGAATGTTCCAAATCCTGAAGATCCTTTACCACCAGAGCTAACGCTTCAGCGTTCATAAGAGCCTCCAGCCCGGCTTTATGCTCCCGAACGAAATCAGATCCCCGGAGAGGCTTTTTGCTGCTTTCTGCTGCTAATTCTCTGGCAAATCCCGTAAAGCCTGTTGCATCTTTGAACACATATTCGTCAAGTTCAATAACGCTGTTTCCGGCGGCGATAACCGGAGCAACCACAGGTGCCATGGCGCTGACGTTACTAAGGGCGGCAAGGGCCTTCTCATGCTCCCGGACAAACCTCCTGATGCCGGCCGGGTTTTCCTTCCCCTTGCTTAAGATCTGATCCATAAAGCTCCGGAACTCCTCTGTGGATCTGAAGACGAGCTCATCAAAAGCCACCATTTGGTTTCTTGCGGCATAAAGAGCGTTCAGAATCTGCTTGCACCGATTGTCCCCGCGGAGCTCGGAAAGCTCCTTGCTGTGATTCTTTACAAAACGGCAGAGATAACCGGGCTCCTCACGCCCTGCTGCGATAACCTCATTAAGGTATGCCTCAAAGGTGGCTACAGTAGTAAAGATCCGGCTCCCCAGCACTATAAGACTTGCGGCAGCGTCTGTAAGAGGCTTAAGAGCGGCTTCGTATTCAGGATTTTTGCGGAGGTCGTCAATAGTGCTCCGATGCCGTTTCACAAACTCCAGAAGATAACCGGGATCGTTTTGTCCGCGGTTCAGGGTCTCGGTTACAAAGGGTTTAAAGGCCGCAATGTCAGGGAACATCTCCTCATCAAAGACGATGACGGCGTCATTTGCAGCATAAAGAGCGGCGATGTTTGTCTTTATGCCCGAAAAGGCTCTCGCCGCGCTGTCAAGGGAGTCCCGGTGAGCCTTTACAAAGCTTAAAAGGTAAGCGGGATCCTTTCTCCCCCGCTCCAAAACTCCGGCAATAAAGTCCCGGAATGCCTGTTCCCCGGTAAACAGATATTCTCCAATCCGGATAAAGCTTGCCACGGTCTTTTGCAGATTACCGAGAGAGTCTGTGCCCCAGACCTTTTCTGAAACCTGCTTCAGGGGAGTTTTATAGCGGTTCAGGAGACTCCGGATCTCGTAGGGCTTTTCTTCATGAACGAGCTTTTGGATATAGCTCTGGAACTCCTGACCGTTTTTGAAGTGATACTCGTTATCGCCGAAAACTGCCAATTTGGCGTCATCGCGGGCCTGGGAAAGAGCCTCCCGGGATGCGGCATCCGGAAGGTTATTTTCCAGAAAATCCAAATCCTTCTTGGCAGTCTCCATAAGCTTCATGTAGGCCCCGCGGTCTTTACTGACCAGAGCCGCCATTTCGTTTCGGAAGGCTTCGGGACTCTCATAGATTTTGCCCCCGACGGGAAGTCTCCGGTCTTCGCACAGGGAGTATCCCAGAATGAGGGCAAGTTCCGTATCGGATTCGGTATGCTCATTGTTTTTCCAGAGAGCGGCGGTTTTTGAAAAGAGATCCTTTACGGCGGTGTTCTTAAGAACGGTAACGGCGTAGTCCTCCGGAATTCCGGAGATCACAAACTCCTTTACCGCATTGGTCAAGGGATAGCTCTGGCCCCGGAGGCCATGGTTTTGGAGTGCTTCCTTTATTCCCGCATCAATAAAGGCCCGGCCCAGATCCTGAACGGAATTAAGAATCTGACCGTTAAAGCATATCTCCCTGACCTCCGGATTAAGGCTGTAAATGAGGGCGTACAGAATTATGGTATTAGCCCAGTGATTACCCGTATCCTTCCCAGCCAGCTTCTTCTCGGCATATTCGCAGAGAGCGCCCTTTTTCTCGCTAAAGGCATAGTAGTGATGGGAAAGAAAACCCCGGCCGAGATCCTTAAGCCCTGCCTCCGGCTGCTCCAGCATGGCCCGCAATAGATCCGTCTCCGCAGTGTAGGTTTTGCCGTTAAAGCGGTAAGCCTGAAAGGGAG
>NZ_JBGVBR010000410.1:0-14050 GCF_045225735.1 Succinimonas sp.
AAGTATATCTAAAGTGAACTTTCTTAAGAAGGAGCTTTACCCCCAATAAAACAAGGGCGGGAAGAACCTTTAAGGTTTCCTCCCGCCCTCAGGAACAGGAATGCCGTTTCCGCTTAAAAAGTCGGGGCAGTTTCCCAAACTATACTGTGATCAGCATTTTCCGGACTGCGGCAGATCAGATCCGGTCTCAGTCCCGGCTTAACTCATCCCTCAGACAATGGGGGAGGCGCTTTCCTTGCGATACTGCGCCGGAGTAATGCCAAAGGCCTTCTTAAAGCTTCTGCTGAAGTGCTCCGTATTCTGGTAGCCGCAGCTCGCGGCAATGCTTTCCACCGTCTGGTTGGTGTTTTTAAGCAACGTCTTGGCCCGCTTCATTCTGATGCCGGACAGGAGCTCCCCGAAGGTCTTGCCGGATTTGTCCCGGATATACTTGGAAACATAGGGAGTGGAAAGTCCCAGCTCTTCAGCCAGAAGCTCCAGGGTCACATCCTGATAATGCGCCTGCATGAAGTTCATAATGCTGATAAGACGCTCGTCCTTCTCATTGAGATTCTGAGCCAGAGCGGGGATCTTGTTCACCGCCACTACCAGAGCGGCTACAGAAGCCCTGATGATGTCGTCATCAATGCCCACGCCGAAGAAGTTTTCGCCATTGCAGGCCACTCCCACATAGGCCACGGCCTTGGAGGAGGATCCCTGAGTCAAAGCATGCTCCTCGTACATCTGAAGCTCATAGCTGATGCCGAAGAACTGCTTAATGGCATTGCTTACCGCATCCAGACGGCCGTTGCCGTTACCGTTAACCACGGTAGTGCGATCCCCGGTTTTGATGCTGGCGCTGGCCATGATGCAGTCAGACTGGGTAAAGTGGATTTCCGGCACGGTAAAGTTCGGGGTGCAGTTAATGTAGTTATCGGTGAAGATCTCGTAAACCCATTCCGGAGAAAGCTCCTTGTGAGCCTCATCGGAAACCTGCTTAACCGCATAGCCCAGCTGCTCCCGCATTTTAAGGGGGATGGTGAAGTGATAGGCATGGCTGAGAATATAAGCCACGCCGCCCTTGCCGGACTGACTGTTGATTCTGATGACATCGGAATCATAGGTGCGGCCCACATCCACGGGATCAATGGGGAGGTAAGGCACAGTCCATTCTTTGAGATCGTGCTCCTCTCTCCAGGCCATGCCCTTGGCAATGGCATCCTGGTGGGAACCGGAAAATGCTGTAAACACCAGATCTCCGGCATAGGGCTGTCTGTCATAGACATGCATTCTGGTGCAGCGCTCATAGGTTTCCCGGATCTTGGGCATTTCCGAAAAGTCCAGTCCCGGATCGATGCCATAGGCCACCATATTCATGGCCACGGTGATAATATCCACGTTGCCGGTACGTTCGCCGTTCCCGAACAAAGTGCCCTCCACCCGGTCGGCTCCGGCCAGAACGCCCAATTCCGCATCGGAGACGCCGGTGCCCCGGTCGTTGTGGGGATGAATGCTGAGCATGACGTTCTCGCGATGGCGGAGATTCTTGCTGAGATACTCAATCTGCGAAGCAAAAACATGGGGCATGGCGGTTTCCACGGTAGCCGGAATATTGATAATGGCCTTGTGATCCGGCTTGGGCTCCCAGACATCCAAAACCGCATTGCAGACCTCCAGAGCATAGTCAACCTCAGTGCCGTGGAAGCTCTCGGGGCTGTACTCGAAGGAAAAGTTTCCTTCGGTCTCGGAAGCGAGCTGCTTCAGAAGCCGGGCGCCGTCCACGGCCAGTTTTTTAACCTGCTCCCGATCCTTCTTGAAGACCTGCTCCCGCTGGGCCACGGAGGTGGAGTTATAAAGATGGATCACGGCTCTGGGAGCGCCCTGCACGGCCTCGAAGGTTTTTTTGATAATATGCTCCCGGGCCTGAGTGAGCACCTGAATGGTCACATCATCAGGGATCATGTTTCTTTCAATAAGAGCCCGGGCAAAATCAAACTCGGTCTCGGAGGCAGCCGGAAAACCCACTTCGATCTCCTTGAAGCCGATCTTAACCAGCAAGGCGAAGAATTCCAGCTTCTCCTCGAGACTCATGGGTTCGATAAGAGCCTGATTGCCGTCCCGGAGGTCAACGGAGCACCAGACCGGAGGCTTTTCAATATAATCCTTTTTCACCCAGTCCATGGAGCTGACCGGCGGCAGAAAGTACTGTCTCTTGTATTTACCAGTTTGAATCATAGGAGCCTCTTTTGTAAAAAAAAAATCAAAACTTATGATATATTTTAAGCAAAATTCAGAAAAAGGAAAGACATTTCTCACTTTCTCCGGAAAATTTTCCCCGGAAGAAGCCGAATCCGCATCAGGAAGCATCAGGCATTGCGAGCCGCTGCCAGCGATACGGGCAGGAAAGAGGCTGAGGTTAAAGGTTCCAGGGGCTGAGATTTTGAGAGACGGATGTTTTGAAAGACAGAGTTTTCGAGAGGCGGTTGCGCTGAGAAATAATAATTAAGGAGGAAGCCGCCCGGGGGCGCCTTCCGGTTAATAATTAAAGGGGCGCTGCCCCTTTACCCCGAAAACACCCCGCGCTGCCTGAAATTAAAGGATATGACAGCTTTCTGAGGCTCAAATACAGCAGCCCCACCACGAGGGGCTTGCAGCCTGCCTGATGCCGATGCCTCCGGCAGGAACGCCGAGACGGAACGAGCAAGTCTCTCTCCAAGCCTCTCTTTCCGTCTCTCTCTTTCGGACCCTCTTTTCTTCTTTTCCCGGGGTCTTTGCTACTCGCCCCCGAACACAATGGTAAGAGCGCTTCCCAGGAGAATAAAGAGGATCATGCCAATGGCAAAGCAGCCCGCAGCACGCTCCCTTTGCCAGAACAGCGCCAGACGGGAGTTCCCTTCCGCATCGCTGAACATGGAAAGGAAACTCCCGCCCCCGGCTCCGGATCCCTTAATGCGGCGATGGCTTCCGTCCGGCATGATCTCGTACATGATGGGGGTATCATAAACGCTGACCCGGCCGGCCTTAAGCAGGTAGATCAGAACCGTCACGGCTGCGAGGGTATACCAGGCAGCGCCGTATTCCAAATGAAAGTTGGCCATGAAGGCTTCCCCGGACTCCATGGCCAGGAGACGCAGGGGAACCGCCAGAAGCGCCGGCAAAAAAATAATAACAAAGGAAGTGACCAGAAGCTTCAGAATTCTTCCGGATCCGTAGAAGCGGATCACCACCGGAACGATTTCGCCCCTTTCGTTGGGCTCCCGGAACACCGGACTGTTGTCATAGGGGTTTTTCAGAATGTCCCGGCTCTCGTCAATATGAAGCCTGCGGTTCTCCCGGCGGGCCCGGGAAACCTCGGACTTAAGCACGATATTCCGTACCAGAGATTTTCTGCCGTCTCCCATAATGGCAAAGATGATGATCCCGAATACCAGGCCCCCGTACACCATGAGCTCGGCATCAAAGTCCCCGAACCAGCCCAGAGCCAAAGTGAGAATCACCGTGTAAATCAGGGGCTCAATAACCCAGGGGCAGGTCACCCTGGAGCGGGATTCGGAAACGGCTATTCTTCCGGTCTGGCCGTTCATCACCGCCAGGAGGTTCCCCTCCTTGATAAAGTACACCGGAAGAAGCGCGTTAAGGGTCAGAAGATCCCCGGAAGCCACGGTAACATTCACCCCCGTGGACTGCAGCACTCTTTCGATCTCCGGAAGGAAATCCTCCCGCACCTCCTCCTCCGTCCGCTTTTCCGTATCCGCCTCGCTGAGGTCCATTAGCTGCACCGGCTGTCCGGAAATGAGGCCGTATTCAAAGGGCCGGGCCTGAGACCAGTCAAAGGGCTCCATGCCGTTCATCACCAGGTTGTCCAGCTTGGCGGAAACGCTTATGGCAATGCCTTCCAGATAGCCGGAGCAGCGATAGGCGCGGGTGCCGCCATCCCGGTACACCGTGCCCTCTACCGGCCCCCGCACCAGCTGGTAGGGAGCATAACACCCGGTGAGATGGTCAAGAGCGGCCAGAACGGCCTGCCCCTCGGGGGTTTTGGCATGCTTTTCCGCCCAGGCCTGCATTCTCTCCCGGGCTTCCTTCGGGGTAATGAAAAAGGGGATCATGATCTCCGGAAGCCGGGCCGCATCCAAAAGCTCCGGTCTTATCAGAGCGCTGTCGCAGTAGGGACACTTCCGGGAAGCATCGCCTTCCGGAAAAACCACCCGGGCCCCGCAGGAGGGACATGTGCATTCCCGGTATTCGGTGCCTTCCCGGCGTTCCCGGGTATTCTCTCTGTTAAGACGGCGCCAGTTCCGGGCCGCCTGGCCGGCTTCGGCAATGCCGGTAAGCTCGCCGCAGCCCGGACAGCGATAGGTCTGCTTCAGAATGTCGAACCCCGCCGGGGTATTGCAGTTGCGGCAATAAACCCGCAAAGGGATCTGCGCGGAAATGTCTGTCATAGGGTCTCCTTTCGGCTTTGAGATAAAAAATCCCGGCACAAAACCGGGATATGGCAGTAACTGTCCTGTTACTTAAGACGATCCAGAGCCTTCTGAGCCAGTACCGCCTCAGTGGAGCCCTTGTAGGAATTAATCACCACCTGATAGAACTTTTTAGCCTTGTCAGGATTCTTGAGAAGCTCCTCGATGGCGCCCAGCTTGTAAATGGAATCCGCCCTCTTGGAGCAGTTCTTGTACTTGGTAACGTTCAGGAAATTCTCCCGGGACTTCTGGTACTGCTTCTGCTTATAGTAGATCTGGCCCAGCCAGTAGTAGGAATTGGGCACCAGATCGGAATCGGGATAATCCTTAATAAGCTCCAGAAAGCCCGCTTCGGCCTTCTGAAGGTCATTGTCCCGTACCTGAGTAAAGGCCTCCTCATAAAGCTTTTTGGGATCTCCGGAGGCTTTTTTAGATTCCGGAGCCGGAGCTGCGGGAGCCGTTGCCGGTTCCTGCTTTGCGGTCTGGTCAGCGGCAGGATTGGCGGCGGGAGCCTGAGGCTTTGCTCCGCCCTTTTCCAGCGCGCTTAACCTGTCGGAAAGATCCTGCACCCGGCCCTGCAGATCCCTGATGGCGGCATCCTGCTGCTGCACGCGGTTCTGCATTTTCAGAAGAGCCGCATTCCGGTCATTAAGCTGTTTTTCCAGCTGAGCCATGGTAGGCTCGGCAACGGCCATAGGCGAAAGCAAAACGGCTGACAGCGCCACAGCTGTTCCCAAAGCGCCCTTAAGCTTCAAAAAAGCCATGTTCACTCCTTATTAGTAAGAGATTACCGCCCGGCGGTTTTTCTTCCAGGCGTTTTCATTATGCTCGAAAATCTGCGGCTTTTCCTCGCCGTAGCTGACAATGGAGATCTGCTGAGCCGGAACCCCGAGATTGAGGAGATACTGCGCTACGGCGCGGGCGCGGCGTTCGCCCAGAGCAATGTTGTACTCCGGAGTGCCCCGTTCATCGGTATGTCCCTCAATGATAATGGTAACCTTTGAAGCCCCTCTCAGGAAATCGGCATGAGCCTCCAACAGGCTGACGTAATTGGTGGGAATGGCCTCGCTGTCAAAAGCAAAATAGATAATGTTATCCTGCTTCAGAGCCTGGAGCTGCGCCCGCTGCTCCTTGGTAAGATCCAGACCGTCATTGGGAGAGGCATAATCATCTCCTACCACAATGGCGCCGTTCTCCAGAGAATCGCCGTTTTCAACAATAGAGGGATCCTCCACAATGGCCGGGCCGTCGTTTGCGCTTTCATCATTCTTGGTAGCGCATCCGGTAAGTCCCATGGTTAACAGCAATCCCGCGGAAAAACATAAAACAAACTTATTTAACATAAAAAAATCCCTTGCGTTTTATAAATCAAGCCTTTGACCGGCTGCGGAAAATTTTCCCGCGCGCTTACCTTCCGGCATATCCTGACCAGGAGGGGAAATAATACTCCCCGCCGGTGCTCTTAAGAATCTCCCGGTATCTGCCGTTGGCAGAAACCAGAGCCAGGACGCTCTTGCCGCCCTTGACTGTGTTGTAAATAATCATGGTGCCTCCCGGAGAAACCGTGGGAGATTCATCCAGCGTGGTTCCCGTAAGAGGGTAAAGGCTGCCGGCAAAATCCTGCCGGGACACCCGGAAGCCGCCGTTATTGTTTATTAACACTATACCTGAATTATCAGGCATTACAACCGGAGAAAGGTTCTTTACGGGAGAACGGGTTACCCGGGCCACCGTTCCGCTGGAAAGATCCATGCTGAACACCTGGGCCGCGCCGGCTCTTTCCGAAACAAAATAAAGCTTCCGGCCGTCCGGAGACCAGGAGGGCTCGGTATCAATGCCGGGGTTGCTGGTAACGCGCTTCAGACTCTTTCCGGCCAGATTGAGCACGTAGATTTCGGGGTTGCCGTCCTTGGAAAGCACCATGGCCAGACTGGAGCCGTCCGGTGACCAGGCCGGATTGCTGTTCAGTCCCGGGAAGCTGGTAATAAGCTTGCGGGAGCGGGCTGCCATGTCCAGAGTATAGATTTCCGGGCGGCGCTTCTCAAAGGAAACATAAGCCAAGGTGCGGCCGTCGTTCTTCCACTTCGGGCTCATAAGCGGCTGGGAGGACACCAGAAGCACTCTCTCGTTTTTGCCGTCATAGTCAGCCACTGCCAGCTGATAAGGATGCTTGGAGGCAAAAACTCTTTTTACGTAGGCGATTTTGGTATCAAAGCCGCCCCGGGAGCCGGTGAGCTTTTCATATACCTGATCGCTGACGCGGTGCCCGTATTCCCGAAGGCGGTTCACCGGGACGTCCGCCTTGATGCTCTGAAGCACCTGGGGAGAGCCCGAGTTCAGCGATATCAGCTCGAAATGCACCACATAGCCGGAGGCGCCCTTGGCTACCCGGCCTACCACCACAGCTTCGGTGCCGGCGGGAAAATCAGAGGCCCTGACCTCTTCTCCGGTGGCCGGGCGGGCGCTGCCGCCCGCTGCCGGGGAAAACACCCCGGTACGGGACAGATCCGCGGAAATGATTCCGGCCAGATTCTGATCCTCGTTAACTCCGGTCTGTCCGCCGAAGGGCACTACCACGATTTTTCGGCCCACATCCATACCGCCGGTAATTTCCAGGTTCAGATCCGCCTGAACAATTCCCGTAAGTCCCAAAAAGAGTGTAACGGCACTTAAGGCCTTACCCCATAGTCTCATATTGCTTTTCCTGATGCGTCCTTTTTGACGCCAGCTCCTTAAAAACCACTTTAAATTAAATTTTCGGCGTCATCTTGAAATGAATCACCCGGCAATCGCTGCATTCCTTGGGCGGCGGCGGGAAGGAGTGAATGCGCTCCAAAGCCTGAATAACCGTCTGACATACCCTGCTGTCTCCGGTGCAGGTCTGACCGCTGATGCTGCCGTTTTCGGAAATCTTGACAGTCAGGTTGACGGTTTTGCCGTTCATGGCCTTTTCCACGTGCCAGGAATCCTCAATAATGCTTTTCACCGTCAAGCCGTAACGCTGAGCCATTTCCAGCTGGGCATTGTTTCCGGGAGTCCCCTGACCGTTTCCGGGGCCGTCCAGAGATCCCAGAATGTCATCCTCCAGAGATTTTTCCCGGGCTTTTCTTCTGGCCTCTTCTTCGGCTTTTCTCTTGGCTTCCGCTTCAGCCTTCCTCTTAGCCTCGGCTTCGGCCTTTTTCTTAGCTTCCTCTTCAGCCTTCTTCTTGGCCTCGGCTTCAGCCTTCTTCTTAGCTTCCTCTTCGGCCTTCTTCTTAGCCTCGGCTTCAGCCTTCTTCTTAGCTTCAGCTTCGGCCTTCTTCTTAGCTTCCGCTTCAGCCTTCTTCTTAGCCTCGGCTTCAGCCTTCTTCTTAGCTTCTTCTTCGGCCTTCTTCTTGGCTTCCTCGGCCTTTCTTAAAGCCAGTTCCGCCTGCTTTCTGGCTTCCTCCTGAGCGGCCTTCTGAGCGGCTTCGATCCGGGCCTGTTCCTCAGCCTTTCTCCGGGCCTCGGCTTCCGCCTGCCGGCGAGCTTCCTCTTCGGCCTTTCGCCGGGCTTCGGCTTCCGCCTTCTTCTTGGCTTCCGCTTCGGCCCTCTTCTTAGCCTCGGCCTCGGCTTTCTTCCGGGCTTCAGCTTCCGCCTTTCTTCGGGCTTCCTCCTCCGCCTTTCGCTTGGCCTCCAGAGCCGCCTTTCTCCGGGCTTCCTTCTGGGCCGGGAGCGATTCATAATCCACCATAGTGGCATGAATCAGGGGCTTTTCCTTCTCCTTGGGGGGCTCCGGGGTGAAGTCCGCATTAAAATAAAGCACAGCAAACAGCGCCAGATGCAAAAGAACGGCGATGGCAGCTGATGATGCAAGACTGTACTTCATCTGAAAGGAACTCCCCTCTGGTCTTCAGCTATTTGCTCTTAAGAGGCTCGGTAACCAGTCCGACGCTTTCCACGCCGGCATTCTTAAGAGAATTCATAAGCTGAATAACGCTGTCATAGGAGGCGCGCACGTCTCCCTGCACCACTACCGGAGAGCCGGGCTTGTCTCTGAGATAAAGCTGCACTCTTTCGGAAAGATCCTGAAGAGATTCCACCGGCACGGCGCCGCCTCCGGGGATCTCCACAAAATAGCGGCCCCTGGCATCCACGCTGCAAATAACGGGGATCTTCTGATCCTCGCTCATGGCCTCGGATTCGGCCTGCGGGAGATCCACCGTAACCCCCTGCATGACCACCGGAGCCGTGGCGATAAAGATCACCAGGAGCACCATCATCACGTCAATATAGGGCACCACGTTTATTTCCGCCATGGGACGTTTTTTGGCGCGGCTTCTTCTCATGAGGGCTGCCCCTTCTTATCGGTCTTCTCGGCATTAGCCGCAGTATTGCGATTCAGAATGGTGGAAAATTCGTCAATGAAATTCAGGTACTGATTTTCCAGCTTGTCCACCTTTACCACATAGCGGTTGTAAAACAGCACCGCCGGAATTGCCGCAAAAAGACCCATGGCCGTGGCGATCAGAGCCTCAGCGATAGGAGGAGCCACCATGGCCAGAGTGGCATTCTTCACGGCGGAAAGAGCAATAAAAGCGCTCATAATGCCCCACACCGTCCCGAAAAGACCGATATAGGGGCTGATGGAACCGATGGTAGCCAGAGTGGGGAGATGGTTTTCCAGCTCCTCCAGTTCCCGGGAGCAGCTTACCTTCATGGCCCGGTAGGTGCCGTCCATCAGGGTGTCCTTGTTCTTGACGCCATCCCGGTGCATGCGGGCGAATTCCTTGAAGCCGGCGACAAAAATCTTTTCCATGGCGGACTGATCCCGGTTTCCGGCACAGCCATGATAGAGGGTATTGAGATCCGAACTGCCCCAGAAGCGATCCTCAAAGGCATCGGCCTCCTTCCGACAGCGCTTCAGGTATCTTCCGTGCTGAATGATAATGGTCCAGCTTATGATGCTGAGGAGCACCAGAAACAGCATCACTCCCTGCACCAGCGGACTGGCATGCATGATAAGACTGGTAATGGAAATGTCAGCGCCTGCCGACATCGCAACATCCTGCACGGACTCTGCCGCCCTCATGGGCAATTCTTCAGCCGTCACTTTCTACCTCGCGCAATTAACCTGTTCCCGCTGCTTCATTCTTTATTTGCTCTTTATTCACTCTTCACCGGCAAAACCGCCCGGGCGGCTTACCCTGAATGAACAGTCCCGCATTATACACCATGTTTCCGGGGATTCGTCCCCTGATGAAAAACTCAGGGCTCTCCGAAGATCCCAAGGCTCCTTCAGGTGTCATTCGCGAGTCATTTCAGGTGTCAGCCGTGTTTCATTGAGGTCTCGTTCAGACGGCGTCCGGAGCAAAAACCTTTTTCAGATTATCCGGGAAGAGACACGGCTTCATGGCCTTCATGTCCACGCAGGCAATTCTGGCCTTGGCAGTTACCAGAAGCTCGCCCTTCTGATTGAGCACCGTCTGCCGGAAGGTTACCGATGCGGACATCAGGCTTTCCACCTCGCAGGTTACCGTAAGCTCGTCATCCAGCCGGGCCGGTCTCTTAAAGCCGATTTCCAGACTGGACACCACAAAGCCGAGACCGGAATCCAGCATGCCCCGCTGCTCGTAGCCCCGGTGCCTCAGCCACTCGGTTCTGGCCCTTTCGATAAATTTCACATAGTTGGCATTGTAGACCACACCGCCGGCATCGGTATCCTCAAAATATACCCTTACCTTGATAGAAAACGGCTCCGCATTCTCCATGGCTTCCTCGCTCATTATTTAATGTCCTCCGCAATCCCGAAGTGCGCGTAGGCTTTTGCAGTAACCATGCGGCCCCGGGGGGTTCTCTGAATAAATCCTTCCTGAAGCAGATAAGGCTCCAGCACATCCTCAATAGTGTCCCGGTCTTCTCCCAGAGTGGCGGCCAGGGTATTCAGCCCCACCGGCTTTCCCTGAAAATCCTGAATTATCGTCAGAAGATACTGCCGATCAAAGTAATCAAAACCCAGCTCGTCAATATTAAGAAGCTCCAGAGCCTTCTTGGCCACCGGTCCTGTGATCATGCCGGAGTTATTCACATCCGCATAGTCCCGCACCCGGCGGAGCAGCTTGTTGGCAATGCGGGGAGTGCCCCGGCTTCTTCGGGCGATCTCGAGAGCCCCTTCGGCGTCAATCTTAAGCTTAAGACGCCGGGAGGAGTTATCCACAATAGTACGGAGCTCCTCGTGGGAGTAATAGTTAAGACGCTCCACAATGCCGAAGCGAGCCCGGAGCGGGGAGGTCAGGGATCCCGCCTTGGTGGTGGCCCCGATAAGAGTGAAGGGAGCCACAGGCACCCGCATGGATCTTGCGGCCGGGCCCTCACCCATCATAATGTCCACATTGAAGTCCTCCATGGCCGGATAGAGGAATTCCTCGATCACCGGGTTCAGACGGTGGATTTCGTCAATGAAAAGCACATCGTCCTTTTTAAGCCGGAGGAGCAGCGCCGCAAGGTCGCCCTTCTTTTCCAGCACCGGGCCGGAGGTGGTAATAAGGCTGGACTTCATCTCGTTGGCGATAATGCTGGCAATGGTGGTCTTGCCCAGCCCCGGAGGGCCGTACACCAGCACATGATCCAGGGGCTCCTTTCTTTTCAGGGCCGCCCGGATGGCGATATCCAGATTGCTTTTAAGGCTCTCCTGTCCGATATAGTCCTTGAAAAACTGCGGCCGGAGCGCCCGATCCAGGGATTCGTCATCGCTGCCGGAGACTTCCCCGGATACCATGCGTCCGGAAAGATCCCGTCCTCCCGAAGCTGCCGGGGCTTTGCCGGAGCCCTTCCCCGCTGCCGGGACATCACCTTTGAGATTGTCCTTTTCTATTGCCATTTCATATTTCCTGAAAATTTACCATCGTCTCAAACCAGCTTCCGGATCCTGAAAAAGTTCTGTATCTGTCCTTGCCTCCGGAAACTCCAAAAATCTGTCTCGCTATACTGCCGCCAGCACTGCCTTGATAACCTCCTCGGCGGACATGCCCTTCTTATAGGCCTTGTGCACTGCGGCGGAGGCCCACTGCGGCTTGTACCCCAGAGCAATAATGGCCTGGCAGGCTTCCTCTTCCTCCTGATTGGTTTCCGGCAGCACCGGAGCCGCAGGGCTGCTCTGCTGCACCTCTGCCTGAGTTTTGGGATCCGCCCACTCGGACACCCGATCCCGCATTTCCACCACTATTCTCTCAGCGGTTTTCTTGCCTACTCCGGGGATCTTGGTAAGAGGCTGGAAGCTGCCGTCCCGGATCACCCGGGCGAAATCCTCCGGGGTCATGGCCGAAAGCACGGCCAGAGCGGTCTTGGGGCCGATGCCGGAAACCTTGATAAGCTCCAGAAACAGTCTTTTGGAGGATTTATCCGCAAAGCCGTACATGCTTTCGGAATCTTCCTTGATAATGTGAGCTATATAAAGGAAGGCTTCCTGTCCGGGTTCCGGCAGCTTGTAGAAGCTCATCATGGGCACAGCCAGCTCATAGCCGACGCCGTAAACCTCCAAAAGCACCTCCGGAGCGTTTTTTTCCAGAATTTTTCCTCTCAGCGAACCTATCATAAACTGCCCTGCCTCACTTCACTAATCTGCTTTTGCACGACCCTGCAAAAAACAATAAATATACTGAATATGGGCATTTTTGTGAATAGAGCAGGAGGATTTTCAGCAATTAAAAACGAAAGAAGTGAAAGAGAAGTGAATGAATGAAGAAAGGAAGACAGAAAAGGGAAACTGAAAATCAGACCCCGAGAAAGAAACGAGTGCGGTGAATGCAAGGCAGAGCCGATACAAGAACAGAGCAGGAGCGGCGCTCAGGGGGGATCCCGTTTCTGGATCAATGTACCTGACATGCACGGCCCGCGATCGTTTATCTCCAGCGTCACACATACTTGTTTTAACGGCCGCATACGTTCCAAAAATGCCGTTATGTTCCGCTGCTGCCATACCGTCGTCAATTACTCTCAGCCATAGCTGAGAAAATCTCCCCTCGCAAAATCCTTCATAATCTGAATTACAGATTACCCGCAGAGAAGCCGGTATGGGGACAAAAACCCCGCGCTTTTTCCCGCACTTTTTTGTTCCGGAGCACGGGAGTCACCGGTCTATCATGAACAACTAAGAAGGTCTTCAAATCAGCTGTTTCAAAGGCCTTCGGCAGCAGGCAAACCAAAAGCTTAACCTGCTTAACCGGCTAACCATAAGAGGAGAATGAATATGTCCTGGCTTGATTATATTGGCAATGCGATATCCAAATTCTTTGCCGAATCCTATGGATGTGGATGTGGATGCGGATGCGGAGGTGAATGTTGTTTCCCCGTCCCTGATACGGAAAGAAACGAATGGTCTTGGGATTATCAAGAGAAAATCGGGGAATGGGCCTGGGAGCACCGCGAGGAAATCGGCGAAGCCATTGAGATTGGCAAGGCTATTATTGACTGGATTCCCGATGATACCTTTGACAACTGAGGATTCTGCCCGAGGAGTTCTCTCCCCGCTTCGCGCCACCACTGTCAGCTATTATTTTTGAAGAAGGAACATACTATGAAAAAAGCTAACACCACCGTCCGGATTACCACCACCGCCACCACCATCAAGACTGTCCGGACTACCACCATCAAAATCAACACCTCCCGCAACGCCGTGCGTCACGCCAATAAGAAAAACTCCGGAGCCAAAGCTGCCCCAACCCCCGCAAAACCCGCTGCCATTGCTTCCCCTTCCGCCAGCGAAGCCTGTACGGGAGCCGTCATCGGCAGCGTTGCGGGAGCCGCCATCGGCTCTGTCTTCTGTCCGGTCATTGGCGCTGCTGCGGGCGCTGCCATCGGCACCAGAGCAGGCACTGTCATCAATGACATTGCATCCAAGCTCTTAGATTAAAGGCCGAGCTGGAATTCCGGGGATCGAATGAAGACGGGAACATTGCACTTTTTTGTTCCCGAATCCTAAAGCCCCGGATCTACCATGAACAATTAGGAAGGTCTTCAAATCAGCTGTTTCAAAGACCTTCGATAGCAGGCCAACAAAAGCTTAACCTGCCGAACCAACTAACTAACCAATAAAAGGAGAATGAATATGTCCTGGTTTGATGATATTTGCGACACGGTATCCAGCGGCTTTGACACCGCCTGCGACCTGGCCTCCAGCGCTTACGACACCGCCGTGGAAGCAGGAGAATGGGACTGGGAGCACCGCGAGGAAATCGGCGCAGTGGCTGAGGTCATCAATGATACTCTCGAAAAGATGTCCGAGATTCCCACTGAGATCTGAGGATTTTCCCGGGGAGAACTCTCCCCGCTTTGCGCCAGCACTGTCAGCTATTATTTTTGAAGAAGGAACATACCATGAAAATCAGTAAAGACAACATCAGCCGGATTGTCGGTGCCGTTTTCGACATCTCCTGCGATTTCGTGAATTACATCAATTATGAAATCACCGGCTCCGAATTTGCCAAAAGAACCGCCAAAACCGCTGCCAGCACTGCCGCCGGAGCCGGCGGAGCCTGGGCAGGAGCAGCCATCGGCACTGCCATTTTTCCGGGCATCGGCACCGCTGTGGGGGCAACCATCGGCGGCCTTGCCACCGGCTTCGGGGTTTCCAAACTCTTAAAATAAAG
>NZ_JBGVBR010000411.1:0-2174 GCF_045225735.1 Succinimonas sp.
TCAGTGCCGATGGTAGTGTAGCATTCGCTATGTGAGAGCAGGTCATCGTCAGGCATGTTTTTTAGGAAAAGGGAGCCTCAGGGTTCCTTTTTTCGTTTTCGGGCTTCATAAAATTCCTCAAAGCGCCGCCGGGAACCACAGAGACCCCAGGTGGCGTTTTTGATTTTTACGAGTTATTTAGAACACCGTTTTCTGGCAGATAATAACGGCGTCAGTTATAACTATACCGGATGGCAATAATTTTTGAATCCGTAATGGATAGGGTTAGAAAGTACGAGTGATTAATTTGTACCTTGTGCCGTATTATCTCGTTATCATTTTGCGGATCCTTCGATCAGTTATGGATCTTTTATTACAGCCATCTCCGCGATTTATAAAAGAAACTATAAATATTTTTTTTACCTACTCTTGCATTCTAACTCCCGTTAATATATCATAAAACGCATGCGTGCCAGCATTGTGGTTTGCATCGAAACTGGCTGATAGTCATGTTTGATTGCTGTTGGCACCGTTTACTTTTTATTAACTGCACCTAGAGAATGTAGATTTTTATGAATAACAAATTTTCCGTAAAGAAGCCGGGGAACAATAAATGGAACCAGGAACGCCGGCTCGAGTTTATTGATTACCGCCTTTGCTGGGCTGGGCATATCAATCGGGCAGATCTGGTTTCCTTCTTTGGCATTTCCATTCCGCAGTCTTCTCTTGATCTTTCCCGCTACTGCGAAATGGCGAAGGACAATCTTAAGTATGACAGGCATTCCAAAATTTATCGCAGAAGTCCCAAGTACAAGCCCATCTATCCCATCTGCTCCTCTGAGTCCTACCTTAATGATATTCTGATGAAGGCTCAGGGCACTCTGAACCCCACCCGGGATTATCTGGAAAAGGCTCCTAACATTTCCTGCTTCATGCCTCCGAGACGGAAGATTAATTTTGATGTTCTTTCCATGATTGTGGACTGCATTCTGAATCAGAAATCCCTGGAAATCTCTTATCAGACCATGAACAGCGAGGATCCTGAAAAGAGACGCATTCACCCGCATGCTCTTGGCTTTGACGGCATCAGATGGCATATCCGCGCCTTTGACGACAAGCATTCCGAATTCCGCGATTTTGTGCTGTCCCGTATTTATTCCGTAGGAAAGCCTGAAGAATCAGACGTGGATCCTAATGAGGATATGAAGTGGAACTTTGTGGTTTCTCTGAAGATCGGCCCTAATCCGAAGCTTACTCCCAGCCAGCAGAAGGCCATTGAAATCGATTATGGCATGGAAAACGGCGAAGTAGTTTATAAGTGCCGGCAGGCTCTCCTGTTCTATACCCTCCGTCTCCTGCGTCTGAGCCCGGATGATGATGTGGATAACGATGATCCGAAGAAGAATCAGATTATCCTTAAGAATAAGGATGAGATCTTCATGCTTCTCAGAATGTAACCTGAAAAGATTGTTCTGATCTTATCGGCAGTCCCTTCAGTGAAAGGGGCTGTCTTTTTTTTGGTATAATAGCCTCCGTTCCGGGGTACCGGATATTATTATCGTTTGTGGAATTAGCGCTATGCCTTCTTATCAGGATGAACGTGTGTCATATTTGAACCTGACAAATCCCATGCATCTTTTTGCAGTCGGGTTCGGTATTGGCCTGAAGTTTAAAGCACCCGGCACTATGGCCTCTCTCTTGATGCTCCCGGTATGTCTGCTGTTTATCCAGCTTTCCCTTCTGGTCAAGGTTCTTCTGGCGCTGGCGGTTTTGGCGCTTTGCCTGGCGGCTTGCAAAAGCGTTATTGACCTTATCGGTTATGAAAACAAGAACAAGATTGCCTGCGATGAATTTCTGGGGATGCTGCTCAGCGTGATGTTTCTGGGAGCGGACGAATGGTTTCTGGCCGTGGTGGCGTTTTTCTTGTTCCGCTTTTTTGATATGATGCATCCCTTTCCCATTTCCTGGGTGCAGAAGAGGATTCCTTCCTTCTGCGCCGTGGTAGCAGATGATTTTTACAACGGACTCCTGACGGCTCTCAGTACTTGGATTATCGGCATGATCATTTCCAGTAACAGCTATACCGCCGGTTTTTAAATCCTCCTGAAAGTAACTTCCCTGCGATTTTTCAGCACCCCTGACTGAACCCGGTATCCTTTTTTTAGTTCTTAAGAAAAGGAGTCCCCTATGACACC
>NZ_JBGVBR010000412.1:0-3440 GCF_045225735.1 Succinimonas sp.
AGAGGTCACCTTTGCGGAAGAGATGCCTTCACACCGTCAGAAAAGCACCTTATCCGGGTCGAGACCGGAGCCCCCGAAATTATCCATAAGGTCAATGCTCTTCATATCCGCCGTACTGATTTCAAAGTCGAAAACATCGATGTTTTCCTGAATTCTTGAAGGCGTCACGGATTTCGGAAGCGGCAGAGCTTCATGCTGGAGGCACCAGCGGATGCAAACCTGCGCCGCTGACTTTCCGTAATGCCGGGCGATCTCCTGAAGCTCAGGATTGGAGAGCATTCTTCCGGTGCCCAGGGGAGACCATGCTTCCACCAGGATGCCGTTTTCCCGGCAATAGCGAACTGTATCCTCCTGAAGGAATCCCGGATGGAATTCAATCTGGTTCACCTGCGGCTGTACCTCGGTTTTCATAAGAGCAGCAAGGTGATGCGGCTTAAAGTTGGATACGCCGATGGCTCTGATCTTTCCTGCCTTATAGAGCTCTGTCATGGCCTGCCATGTTGAGAGATTGATTTCTTCCCATCTCTTGAATCTGTGGGATGCGGCAGGCCAGTGAATCAGGTATAGGTCCAGATAATCAAGTCCGAGATCGGAAAGTGTTTTTTCAAAAGCAGCCAGAGTCTGGTCATAGCCGCGATCCGCATTCCACACCTTGCTGGTGATGAAAAGATCCTCCCGGGGAATGCCGCATGCGGCAATGCCTTTTCCGACACTGACTTCGTTTCCGTAAATGGCCGCTGCGTCAATATGACGGTAGCCGCAGGAGACGGCAGCTTTTACGCCAGTCACGGTAATCTCGCTGTCCGGTGATTGCCAGGTGCCATAACCCACAGACGGTATGGCGATGCCATTGCTAAGTTTCATGGTCTGCATTTCAGTAATCCTCGTATGAAATAATCCTGTCAGCATTCCCGCTTATCCCTGTCTGAAGCCGGTCTGGCACTTTCAGGATGCTTAATGAAGCCCGGTCGGAAACAAAAAAGGAACGCCCCGAGAAATCATGGTACCTGAAATGCAGGGCTTTATGAGATCGCATCTCCGGGAAACTTGCCGCTTATCACACAATCACCGGGAAGGATTCGGAAGGCCGGAATGAAACCTTTGTCTTTGACTTTGCAGGAGCAGAAGAACGAAACCGGCGTCCGGGAAACCGCCAGAGACAGAAGAGTTCCGGGCCTGCCGGTTTAAATATGACAGGGCCATCCTTGCTGCTTCTCCGGATTACTTGTAAAGCTGATACTTTTTGCTGATGGCGTGCGCCATGTCATCCTTAAGGGGACGGAAGCCAATGCACGTAAGAACGCGGCCTTTGCCGTTCTCGTCATATTCCTCCGGCTCCAGTTCGGTGAGGCAGCAGTCTTTGATCAGGAAGAAATCCCGGCCTTCCCTGAGTCCCAGCTCCTCCGCCATGGTGACCGCCTTCAGAAGATGATCCCGGTTACGGGCTTCGCATATGATCTTTGTGAAGATGCCCCTAAACCAGTCATCATAGATTTCGGGAGGTATTTCAGAAGTTACCTGGTATGCCGCAACCTCGTCGGTGTCCCCTTTAAGTTCCTTTTCAGCAACACCCCTTAACAGCAAATGACTGATAAAGGCCATGCTGGCATGACTCACCTGGGCGGCTAATTTCCCGGGAGACATCTCCAAATCCTTTCTGGCAATGATCAGCTGCCGGACGCCCTGCTTTTGAGGCGCGTGGGTTTCCGGCTTTGCCGCAGGAGGTTCCGGGTCCTGCGTATAGCGGCGAATCACGTCGCTTTCTTCCAGTTTCGCATTCTTCATTTGCTGGAGAACTCCATATGTATCATGCTGCCGGATGTAGTCGAATGAGTAAATTGCTTTCAAACGGCAGGGATAATAGCCCTCTCTGGTTTTCTTGCAGCCGAAGCGGTTGCCCTGCTGCGGAGACTTCTGAAAGCCCACAGAGTAATACAATAGCCGGTCATTCAGATCGAGCTCATAGGCATACTCGCACATGAGAGAATCCTGGATAAACCACTCTTCCTCCTCCCATTCCGGCTGAAAATAGACATAGGGTTCTCCGCTGCCCGCCGCGTCTTCGCACAGCCGCAAGGAAAAAAACTGCGATTCACCGCCGGGGATTTTGTCCTTCGGGAAACGCTCAAAAAACTCCTTCTCAGTCATAAGCTGCTCAAACAGCCGATCGAGATCCACCGTCTTAATCAGCGTCAGGACATCACGGCCGATGCCGTCAGGGTAGGCATCCCATCTGATAAAGGCCTCCTTAACGGCATTGCCCTTCCGCATAATAAACGATCCTCTTGTGCCCATATCCTCGCTTTGCTCCTTTGCTATGCTTGTCTGAAAACAATAACTGGCAAGATGTTCAGGAAAGATTCATCTTTTTCTTGTATTCCCCCATCACCTTTGCCTTGCACTCAGGGCAAAGGTGGTAATGCAAAGCGATATCCCAATAATCCCCGAAAAGATCATCTTCATCTATGAAGTCGATGTCACCGTAAACACCGTTTTCAATGTCATCGTCGTTATCGAAAACGTCGGACAGGTCATCATGCTTCTCGAAGCAAAGGCCGCAGTATCCGGCCTCCGCAATGCTTTCCGTTGTCTCATAATCATTGCCATCGTAATAGCGGGCAACTTGAATATATGAACGGATAATGCTGATGCAAGCTTCTTTGCTGATCTTTCCGGCATCATAAAGCTTAAGAATATCCGTCCCTAAAGACGACATGGCGTGTCCGATTTCATGATTGCTCATTTGTGAAAAATCTCCTTAAGTTGGTCAATCTCGAATTTATCGGAGCCCGCCGGCGCATCAGACGGCCAGGGAATTATGACCTGATACCGCATACTGATTATTCCGGGCTCCCTTATTTCCATAAAAATTTACTCTGAATTTACCATGCTCCCCCGATCCGAAAGCCCTGTCCGATTGCGCAGGCCCAGAAGTCTGAAAAGCGTGCCGGCTCTGAAAAGGCGTCTTACCAGATTTTCAGTTCTGCTTCTTCTTTATTGTTTTTCTTCATTTCCAGATATGACCTCCTCAGCTCAGCCCTGCACTTCGGGCAGATGTAATCATGCAAAAGGAGCTGTCTGGAAACAGTTCTCTTAAAGCCGCTGAAGCTCTTGATATCCCCGTAACCGCTATTTTTAATATCCTCGTCATCATCATTGTTAAAAACATCGGACAGGTATTCATGCTTCTCGAAGCAGAGACCGCAGTATCCGGCCTCCGCAATGCTTTCGGTCGCCTCATATTCATTGCCGTCGTATTGGGTGACAATGCACATGCATGAACCGATAAGGCTCCTGGCCGCTTCCTTGCTGATCTTTCCGGCTTCATAAAGCTCAATAATATCCGTCCCTAAAGACGACATAGCTTCTCCGATTTCATGATTGCTCATTTATGAAATATCTCCCTAAGAAGTTCCCTGCCCGATTACCGATAATCAAGC
>NZ_JBGVBR010000413.1:0-13818 GCF_045225735.1 Succinimonas sp.
TGGCTTTGTCTTATCTATGAGATTCTCCAAAAAGAGTTCCACGGTGTTAAAAACCCGGTCATCGGCCACGCCTCCCGAAACCGCGTCATAGTCAGAAGTATCAGTTCCCCTGCGGCATGCCATCACGAAATCAAGCCAGTCCCCGGAATACGCTGCGAAACGGAGCAGCTTCAGTTTTGCAAAAGCTTCATCGTCAGGAATGTACCGGAAACAATGCCGTCTTTGCCGCGCCTTTTAAATCTCTGACAGCAGTTTTTGGCCTGATCGTACAGCGGCGTGAGATAAAAACCTCTCCCGAAATCCGTATTTGCCCGGGCATGAAGAAGATCCGGGTTAGCCACGGCTGTGTAGGATCCATGATGCAAAATCACGCTTTAAGCTCTCCCGCTTTAATCCCCCGCTCTCTCATAACCTCAAAAATGTCATTTACAATGTACTCCCGCCCCTGGGTATGGAGAACGTCATAGAAGGGAATAATGTAATCCGTGAGGATGCTGCTTTCCCTGTTCAGGGGCTGATAAAATCTCCGGAGGATTCCGGCGCAGGGCAAGGGCGATGCTCTCAACGCAAAATACGGCAAATTCCAGCTCTTCCTTGGTTTTTATGATCTCATCTCCTGTCATGCAGTTTCCCTCATTCTTTCAGTTACCGCTATTCTCCCCGTCCCCACGGGGCAATACCCTGATCAAGGCCTTATTAAATCTCATTTATCCTGCTGTCTGCCGCAAAACCCTGTGCCCCGGGAAGGTTCTTCATAATGGTATCCTTAACCAGACTGGCCAGAGCCTGATTGCAGGCGGGGGTGTAGGCCCGGGGGAGAGCAAAATACACCGGCCGATCCTTCCTCAGGAACAGCGGCAGCGCATCAGCCTTTACCACCTGATCAGGCAGACCGTCGTAATTAAGCCAGTGGATGAGCTGCGGCTCATGGGGGAGGATCGCATTGGGCAGAAAGAACACCACAATGTCATTCTTTTCCAGTTTTGTCTTAGCGAGAAGCTCCAGAGCCCGGTTCCAGTCATCCCAGATAACGTTGGCATAGTTCACCACCCGGTAGGGCAGGGGCAGGATTTTCTGGAGGTACGAGGCAATGGTTTCGTCATCGCCGGCTCCGGCTCCGTAAACAAGGCAGTTCCCCATGAGGTAAACCGTGCCCTGATACTCCGCGGGGGCGCCGACGGTTTTCCGGAAGCCGTTTTCCACATTGAAGTATTTCCCGCGGCAGTCCTTGAGAACCTGCCGGCCGTCCTTTTCCGTAACTCCGGGACTTTTAATGGTTTCCATAAGCTTGGGAATATCGGCATTTCTGATATAGTCCGCAAAGGGCTCCAGCTTCTTCTGCCGGAGAAGCTGCCAGGCCTGGGTATTGGACATATTGAGATGCCGGCGCTCTGAAAGCAGGGTGGTCTCCTGATATTTCATCGCTTCGGAAAAAGGAAAGAAACCGCCGGTTCTCACCCCGATAACCAGATTGTCCGGCATTTTCGGGAAAAAGGTTCTGGTCATCAGCGCGGACAGGATGTAATCCAGGAAGCAGCAGCGTTCCCTGTTTCGGAAAAAAATGCGATCAAGATGGCGGCCGAAGATCTGTTTTCTGACTTTGAGCAGCCTGTTTACGTACGGGCGCATATAGTTAACGGAAGCAATCAGCAGAATGTCTCTTGCTGTTTTCAGTCTCAGGATATGGTTGATGTCGCAAACCTTATAAGTGCGGGACGGCTCCTGCACGTATACCGAGGAGATGCTGTCGGTGGAAAACACCCGGTCTATGGTTATTCCGGACATGCCGAGATTGGTCAGAAGGGCTTTGCCCACATCCTTGTCATCAAAAAAGACGCTGATCCGCGCAATCCCGCGTTCCTTGAAGTACTGCCCGACGCTCACGCCGCTGGCGGAGAGTTCCGTAAGCTGCTCGGTAAACCGGGCGTGTATTGCCGCGTCTCCGGTGTTATCCTTCCAGAACTGATCAATGCTGTTAATGCAGAAATCATAATTCGGGGCCTTGGGATCAATATATTCCATGTAGTTAAATGCGGAGTAGTTAATCCTCCCGGAGTCAAAGGAACAAAGCCGGCGTCTTCGGAAAATATTCCCGATTTTCCAGTCCCGCCGGATCTCGGCCTTCACATGATAAACACCGGGATTAGTCACGTTCATGGAGAAGCGGCTCTCCCTCCCGTTTATTCGGCAGATCTCATAGCGGTTGCAGAAAACCCGGAAGGCAAAGCTCACCCCGGCAAGCCCGGCGCAGTTTACGGCAAAATGAAGCTCGGAATTTCTGATATAAAAGGCGCAGCTGATGTCATAATCCTTTACGGGGATTCTGCGGGTAATGGCATTGGCCGGCAGCGGCGCCTCCGGAGCGGCGGCTGAAGCGGAGTCGGGTTCGGCAGCGGTTTTCTGCCCTTTGATCTGACTTATCAGATCCCTGGCGCAGGCATAGCCGATAGCCCGGTTGTAGTGATTGGCCATGGTTTCAAAGAAATCGGACTCGTGCCGGGCATATTTTCTGATGTCAATAAGGCTGACATTGTCATTTTCCCGGGCCAGTCTTTCCGCGGTCTTATTGGAGCTGATCCGGTTCTGGTAATCGCCGTCCCGGCCCCTGATTTCAAAAACCACCTCCGGAGATGTCAGAATAAAGATTCTGGTCTTGTTTCTGAGCCGCTCCGCCAAAAGGGAGATTTCGCGATAGAGATCAGCGCAGGAGATCCGTTCCGGGATCCAGCCGGCGTCCAAATCATCGGCTTCTGAGGAATAGAAAAAGCGCTCTGGGTTATCCCTGCTGGTGTATTTAAAGGCTTCGAGTTCGTTAATGAAGGATATCAGAAGATAATCCGCCTTTCCGGCCAGAAGAGAACTGTCAAAGGTATTCAGGTTAAGGGTATTGGTCTGGCTGAGATACTCTTTGAGAACCGCGGGATCCGTCCGGAACATCACCCCGAGATTGCATACCGGCGGCATGGGGAATATCAGGTTAAAAACGGCGTTTTCAAATTCATGCTCCAGGTAGGCCCAGATCGGTCTCAGGGGACAGTATCCGTATACCAGGAGGCGTCCGGGAAGCTTCCCGGCTTTGGCATTATCTCCGGCTTTAACACCTGCAGCGTCCCCGGCATCCCCCGAGGCGTTTATCCAGGAGATCACCTCTCCCTTGTTAAGCTTAGAGGCCACCTCCCCGACTACCGCGATATCCGGCCAGCCGAGCTTTTCATATACGTACTGCTCCACTCCCATGCCCAGAATCCGGCAGGAAAACACAAACTGGAGCAGCTTGCCGTCTTTGAGAGCATAACAGCCGACGATGCCGTGATCCCCGTACTTGTCGGTAACATGCACTTCTCCGCTTCTGATGGCCGGATCCGTGAAAATCTTCCTTACCTCATCTGCGCTGATGCGATCCTTGGTGAAGTTAAGCTGGTTATTCCGGTGGATCATTTCATGGATTCTGCTGAGATCCAGATCCTTCTCAATGAGCTCAGCTTTGATTTCAGACTGCCGGAGAAACTCATCGTTCGAGGAGGAGCTCTTTCTTTCCGCGGTCTTGGTTTCGAGAATCCGATACTGCTTAAGCCGGGAATGGGAGGCATCGTCCTTGCCCCGGAAGGCGGCCTCCTCCGCTTTAATGAGCGCGGCAAATTCCGCGGGAGCGGCGACATTGAGATCCGGACTGATGAATTTAGCCTCATTAAGATTGCTGAGGTTGTCATCCACAAAAAGGCAGTTCGCCGGCCGGAGGTTCATGTCCCGGATAATGGCGGCCACCCGCTGCCCCTTGGGAGACCAGTCAACGGAGGGAAACACGAATAAGTCCCAGACCGCTTCAAACCTGGCGCTTTGAAGTTCGGCGCGGGCTTTATTAAAATCATTTTTGGAGCAGATGGAATTAACAATGCCGCGGTCTGTCAGCTCTTTAACGAGCCTGATGTTTTCGGGAAGGGGAGAAACCGCTCCGTCTGACAGAGTGCCCCTCCAGAAGGTTTCATCCAGATCCCAGATCACTAATTTAACAGTTTCCATAGCCAGACCTTTAAACAAACGGCTCCGCTTTACCGGCTCTCTCCGGTTTTCGCGCTCGAAAATGATCTCACAGATTATAACGATAACGCCGGTTTTTGGGAAAAGAGAAATGGCAAAGGAAGGGGGGCGCCAGGGAGCAAATAAAGGGGGCAAAGCAGGGAGCATCAGCTACTCCGGCGGAGTTCGGCCCCGTTTTTTGAAACATATCAGAAAGTCAGCCGCCGGGTCTGTTCGCATAGTGATCTGAGACCTAATTTTAATAATCTCTTTTCAGCGTTCTCCCGGAAAAGTGATAGAACGTAAATTTGGTTATGCAATCCGGAGCTCCGCTAAGCCCGGTTTTCGGGAGGGGCTTTCCGGACTGTTCTTTAATTTCGGGCAAGGAATATACTTAATATGATGAAGTTCAATGTTAATGCCAGGGTTCTGGCCGCATTCGCAGCCGCATTTGTCTGCGGCGCCGCTCCGGTATACAGCGCTCCGGAAAATCAGTCCTGCGATACCGCTAACCGGGAAGTGATTAATCAGGTATCTCTGCTGCAGGGGCTTACCTTCGGCGATTACAACGGCACCGTGCCAATTGGGCAGCTCAAGAAGCTGGGGGATATCGGCATCGGCACCTTTGACCGGCTGAACGGCGAGCTTATCATGCTGGACGGCGTGGTTTACCGGGCCAATCATGAAGGCAAAACCGCCGCAGTGCCGGATGACGAGACCGTGCCCTTCGCCAATGTTACCTTCCTGGATGCGGATGAATCCTTCGAGCTCAGCGGGATAAAGGACATCGGAGTTCTTAAGGAGGAGCTGAATAAGAAGGTTAAGGCCTCGGGAAGCAATCATTTTTACATGGTGCGGATCGAAGGAACCTTCGCCAAGATCGGCTTCAGAAGCGAATACGCTCAGAAAAAGCCCTATAAGCCTCTGGCCAAGGTGCTGGAAACCGATCAGACCTTCTTTGAACGCGAGAAAGTCACGGGAACGATTGTAGGATTGTACTGCCCTGATTATATGAGCAGCCTTAATGCCGTGGGCTGGCACTTCCATTTCATCACCGATGACAAAAAGTCCGGCGGCCATGTGTTTGAGGTTAACTCTGACAAGCTGAACGTTAAGATGGATCGCACCGACGGCTTTGCCATGGTGCTTCCTGACAATGAAATGTTTAACGGCTTCGATCTTACCGTGGATCAGAGCGCTGACATCAAGAAGGTTGAAACCGGGGAGAAGTGATTTGTCCGGGACCGGATCTGACGGCGAAAGGTCAGTCCCCCGGCGGCGGTAACAGCCTTGCAGTAACGAAATAACCGCGGATTTAAGCATGATTGCATAAGTCTGCGGTCTTTTTTTGCCGGTATCAGACTTCCCTGATGGACAGTTCTCCGTAGGTCAGCATCACCGCATAGCGACGGAGATCCGGGAGGTTTTTCAGGGTATCATCCGTTACATAGAAATCAAGCTGCTCCGTCGCTGCCCGGAAGAGCTTTTCCCGTACCTTGGTCTTGGTTTCCTCCCGGGCCGGGACATCCTGAGCGTACTTAACCTCAAAGATGTAGCTGGGGCCGCTCCCCCTGATGTTTTCGGCAACAAGATCCGCTCTCCCGGCCCGGATATTTATGCGGTATTCGGAAGAACCCGCGCTGGCATTTGCGGTATCGGGTTCCGGAGAGTCCCGCATGACATAAGCTCCGTTATGTCTGATGGCATATTCCCGGGTGAGACGGAAGGAGGAACCGGTGTTCATGGTAAGCGCGGTATACATGGCCAGTACCACCTGGGCTTCTCCCAGTTTGACATTGTCGGTGTTTACAAACCCCGGAGCCACGGCGCGGAGGAAGGCCGCCATGACGGCGGAGTCATTGGCCCGGGCCATGCCTCGCAGATCAAAGGTGCTGTCAAACAGAGACCAGGAGACCTTCTGCTTGTCAAACCAGTATTTTGAGAAAAGCATTTTGCAGTGCTCATTGGGTACTCTGAGATAATCCCAGTCATCATCGCGGTCATCGGTAAACGCCTGGATCTCATCCTTTGAAGCCAGGGTAAAGAAGCCCAGATGATACAGAATGGCAAGTCCTTCGTCCTTGGTCAGGGTTTCATGCTCCGCAGCCAGCTTTACCGTTCCGGGGGTCTTGTACGGAATAATGCGGCCTCTCAGAATGGCATTAACGACAGCGCCGCGTTCCTGCGGGTTTATGAGATCCAGATATCCAGTCAATTTAACATAGTCAACATCATTGGCGGACATGACGCTGAAAGGCGGGATGCTTTCAAATTCATTATCCCTGAGCTCGCTGAGAAAACTGAGACACATGGCGGAATTGTATACATTCTCCTTGGCGGTTCTGGAAAAGCGATACCCGTCAAAACGGAGCTTCATTATTTGCTGCAGCTTTTCAGGATAATAAGAACATTTCTCAAAATCAACAGACTCCCTGATGAGCTCCAGAACCTCGCTGTCAGTGAAGCCGGCCAGACTGTTCAGCTCCGGTTTAAAGGAAAGCTTGGCGGAGGTGAAACCGGAGACGGCCGTATCCATGGTAACGGGAAGCACTCCGGTGATAAAAATTTTTTCAATGACCTTGGACTGCTGGTAATTGCGGAGCGTACCGTAAAAGGATCCCAGTTCTCCTTCCTTGCGGGCAATGGCGGCGAACATCTGGGGATCCCGGCATAGAATATCATTGGTAAAATTGTCGTATTCGTCAATGATAATCATTAATCTGAAGGCTTGTTTTCTGGAAATGAATCTTTCCAGAAAATTATCGATGATTTTAGCAGGGGAGGTGAAATATTTCCTGTCATCATAGAATTTACTAATATTGTCTATGGAATCCTGAATGTTTTCGGATTTTAAATCTGCCGGAATCAGTTCCGGGTATAAACAATAAAAATCGCAAATGCCATTTGCTATTCTTTTCATGAAAAAATTCATGGTGTCTTCAATCCCTCCGATTGTTCGGATGCCAGAACAGTCGAGTTTGAGCACGGCATAGGAACTTTTGCGGGGAGTGGGGTGATCTGCAATCCAGGTGTTTCGGAAGAGTTCATCAGCTTCCTTCTCAAGAGCTTTGTCGTAGTAGTAACGCAGGATCTCAGTGAACATGGTTTTACCAAAGCGCCTGGGCCGCAGGAACAGTGATACCCGGGATCCGGTACGTTCATATTTATCGATGAATGCGGTCTTGTCAATGTAAATATAATTATCTCTGATAATGCTTTGAAAGTCTGAGAATGAATCAGGTATTAGTTTCATAATACATCCTTTGATTATTTCTGAGGCTGAGTTTTCTGAACTTAAAAATTACCGGGGCGGCAATTTAAAGAGAGAAGTTTCCCGCAGTGTTCACTGCGTATCTTTATCCGCTCACTCTTGCTGCTTGCTTTTACCCCTTGCTCTTGCCCTGCTTATTATTGTTTTTTTTTCAGAGAGGTCAGCTGCCACGCCCCCAGATCCTGATTAAAGGATTCCGCTCCGGCAAACATATCTTCAATAGTTTCGGCTTTGCTGAGATTCCAGCTCCCGAGAGGCTGGTTGAACAGGCGGGCATCCCGGAACATGGCATCCAGCCTTACAGCTGATGAGGTATCCCAGTCATTCAGGGGCTGGTTGAAGGACACGGCGCCGGAGAACATGCTGCTCAGATATTTTACCGAGGAGGTATGCCACCTTCCCAGAGGCTGGTTGAAATTTTCCGCATCATGAAACATGTCGTTCATATTCACCACCTGGGAGGTATCCCAGTTTTCCAGCGGCTGATTAAAAGCCCTGGCCCCATAAAACATGAGCTGCATTGAGGTCACCCGGGAGGTATTCCAGCTCCCCACGGGCTGATTGAAGCTTTCTGCTCTGGCAAACATGGCCTCCATGTTTTCAGCAGAGGAGGTGTCCCAGCTTTCCGGAGACTGGTTAAAGGCATAAGCATCCGCGAACATATAGCTCATGTCGGTAACCTGAGAGGTGTTCCAGGATGCCAGCGGCTGATTGAAGCGCTCGGCGTGTTTGAACATGGCATTCATATTGGAAACATTGGAGGTATCCCAGTTCTCAAGGGGCTGATTGAAAGCCTCGGCATGATCGAACATCATCTTCATGGACTTTACCCGGGAGGTGTTCCAGCTGTTCAGAGGCTGATTGAATTTCACGGCATGGCTGAACAACCCCGTCATGTCGGTTACTCCTGAGGTATTCCATCCGTCCACGGGCTGGTTGAAGCGCACCGCTTTGTAAAACATCATGGACATATCCGTGACGCTCCCGGTATCCCAGCTCCCGATGGGCCGGTTAAAGGAACTGCAGTCCCAGAACATGCCGGCAAAGCTTTGCACGCGGGAGGTATTCCAGTTTTCCAGGGGCTGATTGAAGGATCTGGCGCCGTTAAAGAGATGTTCCATATGCTTCACTTTGCCGGTATTCCAGCTGTTCAGGGGCTGGTTAAATCTTTCCGCCCCGCAGAAAAGAGCCTTCATGCTGGTAACGTTGGAGGTATTCCATTTTCCTATAGGCTGATTGAAGCGGCGGGCATTGAGAAAGAGCTCCTTCATGTTTTTAACTTTGGAGGTGTCCCAGCCCTTCAGCGGCTGATTGAACTCTGTGGCATCGCGGAACATGGACTCCATGTTTGTGACGGAGCCGGTATTCCAGTTTCCGATGGGGTGATTAAAAAATCTGGCGTTCTGGAACATGCCCTTCATGCTTTTAACATTTGCGGTGTCCCAGGACTCAATGCCGGAAAAATCCCAGCGAACCGAATCCTTAAAAAGCCTTTCCATGGAGGTAATCTGAGAGGTGTCGATATCTCCCAGAGCCACCTTCGGATCCGATACCAGAGTCTTAAGCTCCTCAAGAGTGGCGGGATGATGCTTTGCTGTCATGAATAACCTCCTTCAGAAGCCTGCGGGACAACGTAAACCGCATGTTAAAAAAACTGCCTGTCCGAAAGCAGCATGTCCAAAAACTGCATAGCCAAAAACTGCATAGCCAAAAACTGCATAGCCGTTCCCGAAAAAAATCAGTTCCAGAAAAGTCCTGATGTCAGAGCTACGTAAGACTTCCGGAAATGTCCGCTAAACAGTGATGATCCTGCAGTTAAGCCCGGTCTTTTCCTTAACCTCTGCCATAAACGCTTCCTGAATATCCGGCGCCGCAGGGGATGCCTTTAGCTGCACCTCTTTATTTACCGGCATATAGGAAGGATTCTTCTTGAGAACGAGGCCGGCTCGTTCGGCCGCGGCGGCGGCAATGGCCAGCACCAGATTCTGCATTACGGTTTCGCTGGTGACCAGACGCCACCCGGTATGCTGCGACAAGACTTTGATTCTGTCGGCATAGCGCCAGCCGACTTCGCCGGTGATAAAGGAAAGCTCGATGTATTTTCCGGCATGATCGTTTTTAATCCCCGCCTTCTGAAGGGGAATGTTTTCCCGGTCGCAGAAGCTTCGGATACAGGAAAACGCCTCGTTCTGCTCCATGGGCTTTCCGGTTCTCGGGGGCGCGAAGTTCTCAGCCGGCAGGGCGGCAGGGGCGGGAGATTTTCCGGCAGGGGCTTTTCCGGAGGAACCGGGAGACAAATGAAGATTCCATCCGGTTTCGGTCTGAAACTTTTCCTTAAGGCTGTGATCGGATTTTTTAAGGCCGGAAATAGTAACCTGGTAGCTCTTATTATTTTCAAAATAACTGACCTTCTCAATCCGGCCTTCAAAGAGAGATTGCAGGAGCTGCTGCATGGCGGTGTGGTTGGTGCCGGGATGGATGGAGACTGTCCATTGGGTCTCCTCGGCAAAGCATTCCGCGGCGGCTTCGAACTCGTCCAGGTTTACTGCATCGGGGAAGGTAAACCGCAGCACCACCTTTTTTTCTTCGGGATAAACCCCGGCTTTTTTATAGCCCAGGAAGGAGAAGTGCTTTGCCGTGAGCTCGGTAACCGTCTGCAGGTTAAGTTCACGGGGCGCTCTGGCAGCTGCTATTTCCTGCTCCGTGGCGGGGTGAAACAGGAAGAAATGGAGATCGTCCGAAGCAAAACAGACGGAATCCAGCAGCATTTTCTGCCACCTGGTAATTTCAGCGGGGTCTGATATGGTTTTGCCGTGCCAGATTTCCATGAGCTGGAGGGCCTTAAACTGCCGCTCGGGATAATGCTCCCTGACAAAAAGACGTAGCTTTTCCAGACCGGCTTCATCAGGGGCATCGGTTTCATTCATAACCTGGGGCCAGCTGAAGCTGGTCTGCTTCCGGGTAACCCGGTAGGAAATATCCTTGACGTCTCCGCAGCGGGGGAGGTGGATGCCCCGGAGATGCTCTCCGGTGATGAGCCGGGCCAGGGCCGGCATGGCTTCCGGATCTCCGTGCACCAGAAACACATCCCGGGGACTCAGTCTGGTGAGAAGGCCGAGGATTTCCTCCTGGTCTCCGTGGGCTGAAAGCCCCACCTTGCAGACCTGGGCCTTTACCGGAATACTGCGTCCCGCAAGAACAAAGCTTACCGGCTCGGCAGCGGGATCCTGACTTCCGGATGCTGCCTGTTCCGCTGCCTCGGCCAGCTTCAGGAGCGCCCGGCCCGGAGCTTCTTCGTCCTGGTAACCGGTAATGATAACCAGGCCGTCCTCCCGGGGGATGATCTTTTCCGCATAAAGAACGCTGGGGCCGCCGCTGAGCATGCCGGAGCTCGCGACAAACACGGCCGGCCCCTTCTGCTCCAGAAGCTCATTGCGATCCGCGGAGGGGAGCACTGCCTTCACCTCGGCGGAATAGAAGGGATCGTAGCCTTTGATAATGTTGCGGGCCAGCTTGCTTTTCAGGCAGGCGGGAAACTGGCGGTAGACCCGGCAGATTTCCCGCACCATGCCGTCCACGTAAACCGGAACCTGCGGTATGAGGCCGCGGTTCATGCCGGAGCGGAGAAGCAGGATTACCTCCTGAGCGCGGCCCAGAGCAAAGCTGGGGATCAGCACCTTTTTGCCCGCGGAGACCGCATCTGCCACCAGCTGAATCAGGCGGTTTTCCTCCACCTGCCGGTTGGAATGGAGGCGATCGCCGTAGGTGGTTTCCACGATGCACAGATCGGGACGGAGCTTCGGAATGCGGATCCCTTCGATGGTCTGCTGCGAGAACGCCGCAAAATCTCCGGAATAGAACACCGTGCCATCCGGGGTTTTCAGGTAAACGCAGGCGGCTCCGGCGATATGCCCGGCCTGATAGAACACAAAGGAGATGCCCGGGAGTATTTCCTTTTCGGCTTCTTCCGGCAGGGGAACAATACGTTCCATCATGGCGGCCACGTCAGCTTCGCCGTAGAGCGGGATCTCCTCCTCCCTCATGGACATGATTTTCAGGGAATCCTGCAGGAGAACCCGGGTCAGCTCCATGGTCATGGGGGTCATATAAATCGGGATATTGGGATAGGCCCGTGAAATCAGAGGCAGGGATCCGATGTGGTCCATGTGGGCATGACTGATGATGATGGCATCAATGCCGCCCATTTCCTGTATCAGTCTGAAATTAGGCAGGGGATCCTTGCTGCCCCCCTGACGGATCCCGGAATCAAGCAGGATTCCTCTGTCTCCGATCCGAATGCAGATACAGCTTCCGCCTACTTCCTGGGCCCCGCCGGCAAATCCGAGTTTCATCAGTATTGTTCTCTTTATCTGTAAGACAATTAATCCGGCAGCATGAATCTTACTGATCTGCCGTAACCATGCCTGAGCCGGGAACAGGCGGCAGGGATTGATTCGGTTCCCGTCTGCAGCGGCATTCTCTGCTCTCAAGGCCGTTTTATTATACCGTAGTTTCCCAAATCGCTCCGCTGCGGATAGAATGTAAGAGCATGCCGGGAATGCGGGAATGCAGGGCCGGCGCCATCTTATCAGGCAGGTATTCTGGCGGATTACGGGAATTCAGCGTCAAAAGCTGCATCCGCCCCAAAAATCCGCATACGGCGCATGAGGTAAAAACGCTGCGGGTGCTGTAAAACCACGGTAAGCCAAAGACCTGCTCAAAGCTTTGCGCCTTTGCTTTTTTGGTCAGATTGCCGTTTTTGGGCCAGATTGAACGCAGTCAAAATTCATAATTAACGGCAAAACTCATAACTAAACGGCGCGGAAACTCATAACGGAATCGGGAGCTTTTGAAGTGGACAGGGAAATCTTTTCTTTTGTTATCTACATGATACATGCCTGCGCTAATAAATGGGGAAAGCTCCCTTCCGAAGTTTACAGCATGCTGAGCAAAACGGATTGCATTAACGGTTTTCTAGTTAAACACTATGATGTCCTTCATACCCAGAGCACAGAATATGTCGTAAATGATATTTCGGAGTATTTGCGGGTCAGAGGAGTGAAAGTGTGATTGTCTATCATGGCGGTCTGGAAATTATCAAAAAACCGGATGTCGCGCATTCTTATCGGCGTTTAGATTTTGGCAAGGGGTTTTATGTTACCACCGTCAGGGTTCAGGCTGAGAAGTGGGTGCGAAGAAAAGCCGATATACTGGACAGGGATTTTGCCATAGTAAATCAAATCAATATGCTTTATGCGAGAACTTTGGCGATTTTAAGGTTAAGACCTTTCAGGAAGATCTCGGGGACTGGATTGATTTTGTCTGTGCCTGCCGGGACGGCAAAACTGCATATGCGCAATATGACATTATTATCGGCAGAGTTGCCGATGATAAAGTTTTCAGAGTTGTGGATATGTATCATCAGGGCATCTGGGATCGGGAGAGGGCATTAAAGGAGATAAAGGTTTATAAGGCTTATGACCAGATATGTTTCGTTTCTCAGTCTGCGATTGATGAACTATTGCATTTTGAAGCTGCCTATGAGGTTTGCTAATGGACGATAAAGCGCTGGAACAGCTGTATCAGGAGAATCTTGAAGAGCGGCTGATTGCATACATTGCCGAACAAAATGACATTTCCCTGGAAGAAGCGATGTCGGTTTATTACAGAAGCAGACTTTCAAATAAAATTCATCAGGGAATCGAAGACATCCAGTACCTTGATTATACGGTGCTGGCTGATATTTTAAAAAAGACCGAACCGGAATTATCCTAAGATCAAAAGAAATTTGTGCATACAGCAACAACCACATGTGACTATGTGATTATTTATGTGCACGGCCCCCAATATCATCGATTGCACAGAATTATTGCTGTTGTTCCAAAGACTTAATATTCTGTTCGTACTCAGCCAGTGCTTCACTCTTCGCCTTTTCCAGAGTCTCTTTGGCCAGATCCAGAGTTTCTTCGCAGGCTTTTTTGGCGGTGTCAATCATATCGGTTATCTTTGCCATCACACTGTCACAATCCCTGGTGTCGCATTCTTCACGTTTATAGCTCTTTCGCAGTTTTCCAAGCTTTTCTTTGGCCGTTTTCAGAGCATTGTCACGAGTTTCAAGAGCCTTTTCTTTGGCTTTGAGATATTTCTTCTCCGCTCTTGCCACAGCCTTATCCTTCCTGTCTTCAGCGCGTTTCCTCAGGGTGTCATTTTTTCCCTTTTCCTGAGCGGCGAGCTTTTCTTCAGGAGATAAGGGGGCGGTGTTTTTTCCGGTATTGCGTTTTGTGCGAAGCGTTACCGGAATTCGGCTCATGGGGATGCCTTCCAGTATCTCCCGGCGCAGGTCTTCTATTTCGAGATGGCCGGGAAGGGAATATCCAAGTTTTTCAAGAGCTTCCCGCACATCAACATTCGGAGTTTTCAGTTCCAGCAGGGTATCTGACCGAAAGCATTCCCAGCTGTCAAGGCAGACATTCAGCCCGGACATGGTCATATGGGCAGGCGCAACTCTCTTTCTGTAGGCACGGTATATT
>NZ_JBGVBR010000414.1:0-10796 GCF_045225735.1 Succinimonas sp.
GATGGCTTAACGGCGAAGACGTGCCGGTGCCGGGAGAAATCGGTGCCTCAGAAACGAAGCCGAAATTTCTCCCTTACTTATTTAGCGGGGTGAAGTATCAGACTCTGGAGTCTCTGGTTAAGGCCATGCTTAAGGATTCCGTCGCCGGAATCCGGGAGGTAGGCAGGGGAATTCTGTCCCATCATTTCAGTCTCTTTGCCCCTGATTTGGAAAGGCTCTCACGGGAAGCGGAGGCAAATCTTCAGAATAACTCGGATGCGGCAGGAAGCCATCAGGTCTTTTACCGCCTGATGTACCGGCTTGATCCCAGCCTTAAAACCATCTTCTGTGGCGGGCGGGAATTTGCAAATCTCACGGAGCTTGGCGAGGCGGCCGTAGCTGCAGCGGTAACCGGAAATACCGGATTTGTAAGCGAACTCCGGCTTTTACAGAGCTCCTTTCTGGACTTCTATGCAGGAGCCATACTGAAGAGCGATGCGGCTACCAATCTCCTTCAAAAGGCCGCATTGCAGATTTCGCAGCAGAAGTGTTCGGATATGGAGGCGGCCTGGATTCTAGGCTACGCATTCTCAGACAAGAGAAATATCCGGATAGGCGATAAGGCCTTCGGTTCTCCCGCGGAGCTTCAGGGATACCTTAAAAAGCTGGAAAGCGAACATGGGTTTTCCGGCTACATCAAGTACATAGAGGATCACCGCAAAGAGCTGGAATTCTTTGCCGCCGCTATTCCGGAAGCAAAATCCCGGGAGGCTTTAAAGCTGGTTTTGGAAGATCTTGACAGGGCGGTTTTCGGGCAGGGCGAACTTCAGTTCAAAAACGCCCGGGCCTTTGATGACTACGTGGGGAAACTCCTCCGGGAAAAGCAGACCTACCGTCTCAGCAGCCTCCTTAACACCTATGACGCCGCTCTTAAGGAGGTATCCGAAAAGGTCTGGCATTCAAACTCCTACGATAATCTCAAAAGGACGGTTTCCGGTTTTGTGAGCTTTGAGGAGCATTTATTCCCCTCGGCGCAGGATCTTAAGGCCCATTTTGAAAATCTGCTTCAGGAAAACCGGGACACCCCGGAATTTTTCCGGAAATTTGTGAGTTCTCATAACAGTGCCTTAACCGAACTCGAAAAGATCTCCGTGCTTTCGCAGGTTATCGGAAAGTTCCGGTCGTACGCCGGTTCCGCTGCTGACAAACAGGCCGGCATTACCGTAAAGGGCGTCAAATATCCTACCCGAAAGCCCTTGCGGGTCAAGGTCGGGGAGTACGTTAAGTTTGGAAGCTACCCGCAGAATAACGGCAGCGCCCGGGAGCCCATTGAATGGCTGGTTTTGGAGGTCAGCGGCAATGAGGCCTTCTTAGTGAGTCGTTACGGCCTTGATTGCAAACAGTATCATCATCAGAATACAAGCATTACCTGGGAGGACTGCGATCTTCGGAAGTGGCTTAACCATGATTTTCTGAATGGGGCCTTTACGGAGGAGGAACAACAGAGGATCAAGCTTGCAGAGGTAGTGAATGACAATAACCGGCAGTATGGTACCCGCGGCGGAAATAATACTCAAGACCGGGTTTTCTGTCTCAGTCTTGCGGAGGTCGAACGTTATTTTAAGAATAACAGTGAAAGACAGTGCCAGCCTACGGCTCATGCACGTAACCAAGGAGCAGGGGTTTATAATGGCAACGGCTGTTGTTATTGGTGGCTGCGGTCGCCGGGCAATTTTCAGAACGTCGCATCGGACGTGGATTCGGACGGCGCGCTAAACCCGTATGTTAACATCGTCAACTTTGTTTACTACGCCGTGCGGCCCGCTTTACGGCTAATCTGGAATCTGTAATCTTCAAATCGGGAATCAGCCGCCGCGGCGTAAGCCGCGGAATCTCGCGCGGCTTGCCGCGCTCCTTCTTCCGCCCGCTTGCGGGCGGCGGGCTCAGTTTTGGCACAAGACTGTTTTGGAAGGGCCAAATCAGGCAATATTCAGGGCTCCTGGAGTTCTGTCCTGATCCAAAAAGTTCATATCGGGAGATGTCGCTGTTACTGCATACAGGGAATCAGCCAGAAGCGGAGGACGGAAAACCGGATGGCCGGGCGTTTATCTTGACTCTGCAAAAAAGGATCCCGCTATGAGATCCTTTGAAAGTTTCAGACTGGACTGGTGGTTAACCGAACCTTTCAATCAGGCACTCGTGATCCTTTGTCTTAGAACTGTAATTTATCCCCACCAGAATGATGTTCCGGTACTGTTTGATATAACGTTGAAAGTATTCCCTTGTTTTAATCTGCTTAATGGCCTCTGCGGCGGAATCGTCGTACTTAAACTCGATCAGAAGAAGCGGCAGTTTCTTTGTGATAGGTTCATACACCAGATCCGCGCGTCCTTTTCCGGTAGGCTCTTCGCGATGATAGCTGTAGTCATCAAGAGTTGACCATAAAAGACCGGTCATGATGCAGTATGTAAGCGACTCTTCATCATTGTAGTCCAGAAGAGATACCGCAGGAGAATTATGGATATCCTGAATTAGCTTTGCGGCTGTCGTTCCGTCAAGCTCCATGATGGCTTTCAGGAGATCTTCCGAACGCCTGATGGTTTCCATGCGCTCGTACCAGTTCTGCTCTCTCACAATATCCATCAGCACTGCCTTGACTTCGGCATTCGGAACATAAGCAATCTTGCGATATTTGTTTTTGGTATCAGAGCAGCCGAGATAACCGAGACATACCAGAAGGCAGAAAACATCGTGTTTGTCTTTGATGTTGACCATGTCATTCTGAAAATTGGCGCAGCTGAAGGTAATTTCATCGCCTTCGATCAAATTGACAATATCTTCCTTAAGGCCTTCAAAATCAGCGTTTATGAGACGGACAAATTCTTCGTTGGATGAGGTTCCGCTCCAGTAGCTGATGCATTCGTTTCGGCTGACCGCTTTGTATACGGAGTTAGGGTTGTAAATATCGACACCTTTGATTTTATAACCCTCGTACCACTCCTTTAACTCCTCATGCGACACTTTGCAGTTTGGTGATTTTACAATGTCGGCAACCTCGGCATCGGTAAAACCGAAGTAAGGCGCATAATCACCGGGAGCGAGCATGTTATATTCATCAAAATCGTTTAAGGCTGACTGAGAATTGTATTTTTTGATGGGAAGGATGCCGGTGAGATAGGCAAGAGCAAAACAGCTTAATCCGCCATCAGTTTTAAACAGGCTGGTGAGAAGATCAATAAACTTCTCCTGCAGCTTAGTGTCATTCTGGTATTCCCGGTAAACCAGATCCCACTCGTCCATGATCAGGACAAATCTTTCACCGGTATATTTGCATATTGCCTGTAATGCGGACAGAAGAGATTTTTTGCCTATTTTGCTGTTTTTACTGAGCAACGTGGCATAGTCTTTGTTTTCCTTCAGTTCCTCAATAATCGCATATTTCAGAAAATCAACAAGAGTAGCAACCCCTTTAACATGAAGCTCCTCATCTTCGAGGTACTCATTATATTTGCCTCTGATGTAGTTCATGTCAATGTAGATCACATCGTATTTGTTCAGGTGCTTGGCGTAACTGTCCCTGTTATCCTTATTTGTTATTTTGAGTCCGTCAAAAATACTCTGCCCGGCATAGGCTTTGGAATAATAAGCCAAAAGCATATGCGCGGTTACGGTTTTTCCGAATCTGCGGGGACGGGCCACGGTCAAAAGATTCCTGCCGAAGTTAAGGAGAGCGTTAGTTTTGGCGATAAAATCTGTTTTATCCACGAATACTTTGAAATCCTTTGCTTTCACCAGTTCAGCAAAAAAATTTATCTCAGCAGGATTTAGAATGTCTCCCATAATTTAACCGCTCCGAATCTCGTAACATCATAATCCGTAACATCACCGTTCACTCTAACACGATGCCGGTTTTTTATCCGTGATATGTGGTTGAACTTAAAGATGCAGATGTCAAAACCTTTGTCGGGGACGCTCACGGAATGACCGAAAATGTACACTATGGCAGCCCCGGAGGTTCGTAATCGCCGGAGGTTCGTAATCAGGCTCAGAGGGGCTGTCCTCGTTTCATGCTCCCGATCTTTATGTCAGCCAGCTTTCTTGTCTGTACAGCTTCCTTATCTTTCCTGCAAAGCTAAAAGATGCTCCCGTTGTTGGCACTGTTCATCGGCGAGCCGGTGTATTTTCGCAGTCTGGTTTTTGGTGGAATCCTTCAGGCGGCCTGAGCTTTCAGGAAGGGGCGGTATTGGCAGTCTGACTTCGCGGAGAGCAAAATGGCAAGCTCCAAGGCCGGAAAAGCGGCAAAAAATAAGGTTCAGGATAATGCGAAAGACCTGGTGAATGACGTTGCGCCGGCTCTCCCCGTGAGCATTAAAGCCGGGGATTATGTCAGGTTCGGAAGCTACCCTCTCAGAAAACGGCAGCGCCAGGGAATCAATTGAATGGTTGGTTTTTGAGGTCAGGGGCAATGAGGCTCTTCCGGTGAGCCGCTACGCTCTTCAGCGCATACCATACCATCATAAGAGGGAATACATAACGACTTGGGCGGATTGCGATTCTGCGGCATTGGCTTAACAATGATTTTCCGGAGGCCCTGATTTTGACTTTTTAGCAATGTGCGGCATACGACCACCTCCATGACATGGGACAGCTGTCTTTTCGGGGGGAGATTTTGTCAGACGGTGTTCTGGGTCATTCCGGCGGTTTTGCATCCTGAAGCCATGGGGGCAACGCCTCCGGTAGCAGCGAGATTATGATTTTTAATCTGAGGTGAAATGATATAAACAGCGGTTCGCCTCATAATAAGCATATTTTTCGGAGGAAACCGCGAAGGGGGTGACAGATGGATGAACGAGATAACGACGGAAGAGGCAGATTTGAAATTTGACGGGAGTTCATTTACGGCGGTTCTTTTGCAAGCTATGATTCTAACAGTGAGGTGAAATGCAAAAATGGTATTTCACCTCAAAATAAATGCAATTCGGAGATCTGTTATGATTGGGCGCAAAAAAGAGATCCGGGAATTAAACAAGCTGTATGACAGAAACAGCGCGGAATTTGTGGCAATTTACGGACGGCTCCGAGTCGGAAAAACCTTTTTGGTTGATGAAACCTTTGCCGGACGGATTACCTTCAGACATGCCGGCCTGGCTCCTGATGCCAGTGACGCAAAAGGTCAGTTAAAAAAGCAGCTGGAGCATTTTTACAAGTCCCTGCTTCTGCACGGGATGACGGAAGGGGCAAAACCAAAGTCCTGGTTTGATGCCTTCTTTCTCCTGGAAAAGCATCTTCAAAAAATCGATGACGGCTCAAGACAGCTGGTATTCATTGACGAGATGCCATGGTTAGATACTCCGCGTTCATCATTTGTACAGGCTTTTGAAGGGTTCTGGAATACCTGGGCCTGTCATCGCAAAAATTTCATGCTGGTGGTTTGAGGGAGCGCCAATTCCTGGATTTTGGACAATCTTATCAATGAGCATGGCGGTCTTTGCGACCGCGTTACTTATCAAATTAAGCTGTCCCCCTTTACTCTGGCCGAATGCGAGGAGTTTTACAAATCAAACGATATCGGGCTTTCCAGGTACGATATTGCGCAGAGCTATATGGTTTTCGGAGGCATTCCCTACTACATGCGGTATGTAGACGGAGAGTTCAGCCTGGCTCAGAATATCGATAACATCTTCTTTGCCAAAAATGCAAAATTGAAGGATGAATATGACAGACTTTTTGCATCGGTATTTGCGAATCCTGAATCTGAAAAATCCATAGTGGATCTGCTCAGCAAAAACAATGCCGGATTTACCAGAAAGGAGATTATCGAAAAACTGCATCTTTCGGAAGGAGCAGGAATCTCCAAAAGCCTGAAAGCTCTTATTGCAAGTGATTTTGCGGTAAAGTATGTCCCGTTTGGTTTCAGCAGGCGCGAGCCTCATTACAAACTGACAGATCTGTTTTGCATTTTTTATCTGCGTTTTCTGAAGGATCATGATTCCGGCAATGAGAAATTCTGGCAGCAGAATTCCAGTGCCCGGTCATTATCCGCATGGTGCGGACTGGCATTTGAAAATGTCTGCTTCAATCATGTTGAGCAGCTTAAAAAATCTCTGGGCATTTCAGGCGTGATTACCCGGGCTTCGGCGTGGTCCAAAAGGCCTGATGACGAGAAGGGCGCGCAGATTGATCTCCTCATAATCAGAAATGACAATGTGATCAATATGTGCGAATTGAAGTTTTACAGCGGCGAGTATGATGTAAACAATGAATACTACAGGACGCTTCTTAACAGAGAATCGCTGCTTCAGAAATATGTGTCTCCGAGAACGGTTATCAGAAATACCCTGGTAACCACCTTCGGCCTTAAGAAGAATGAATACAGCAACGTGTTTTCCAATGTAATCCTGCTTGGGGATCTGTTCCAGGAGTGATTCTCATTGAGAGTGCTGTTTTGGTGTCTGCAATACAACTTTCCCCAGCCATCCTAAACACTTTGGCCAAACCCTATGAGCGGGCAGCCCCGTTGAGCTTGGCCAAACCCAATGAGCTATACGCAATAATTCTCTCAAACCGGGACAACAGGCCGCTTCGTTGCGTCGGGTCATTCTGAAAATCTGTTTTTCCATGCACCATTATTTGTTAGCATAAGGCTTCATCGCCTGATTTTGTTTTCGTCCGGAACAAAGATAAAGGCAGTGCCATTTTCTTCTGCGCCTCTTCCTTTTTTCCTGCAAAGCTTACAGATTCGGCTCCCCGCTCCCGGTCCGGCTCATCTGTGAAACCGGTTTTTTTCCGGTGACGGGTTTTTGATAAAATCCTTCAGGCGGCCCGGGCTTTCAGGATGGGCCGCTATGGTAAGTCTGACTTCGGGGAAAGCAAACATGGCAAGATCTAAGACCGTAAAAGCGGCAGAAAACAAGGTTCAGGATAATGCGAATGACCTGGTGAAAGACCTGGTTAAAGACGTTGCGCCGGATCTCCCCGTGAGCGTTAAAGTCGGGGATTATGTCAGGTTCGGCAGCTTTCCCCAGAATAAAAAGCGTGTTAAAGAGCCCATTGAATGGCTGGTTTTGGAGGTTAATGACAATGAGGCTCTTCTGGTGAGCCGCTATGCTCTTCAGTGCCTCCCGTACCATCATAAGAGAGAAAGCATGACCTGGGAGGATTGCGATCTTAGGAAGTGGCTTAACAATGATTTCCTGAATAAGGCTTTCACTGCAGAGGAACAGCGAAGAATCAGGCTCTCAGAGGTAGTGAATGACGATAACCCGGAATTCGGCGCCCGCGGCGGAAATAATACCCAGGATCGGGTTTTCTGCCTGAGTCTCACGGAAGCGGAACGGTATTTCAGGAATGACGCTGAAAGGCAGTGTCGGCCAGCAGAGCTTGCCCGCAGCCAGGATGCCTGGGAAGATGTCAGAAATGGCTGCTGTTTCTGGTGGCTCCGGTCGCCGGGCAGTCTTCAGAACCGCGCGGCGCTTGTTGATACGGCCGGCGTACCGGGCATGAGCGGCAGCTTCGTCCGCAATGATAACATCGTTATCCGGCCGGCTTTAAGGCTGATCCTGAATCAGTAATCTTCTGATCCGGGACTCTGCCGCTGCGGCTGATACCAGCCCCTTATTCTGAAAACCTTCGGATTCAGCTGATTTTTCGGGGCGGCGGCAATATTCATAAACGCTCCCGCGCCTCACGGCTTTCATTGCGTTTCGATACGGCAATTGTCATTTCTCCGCAAGCTTCCGCGCAGCAGGACTTGTCGCTTTTTTTTGCAGTCCCAGGTTGAAATTTCAGCTCTGTGACAGAGGCATTTTTGTTCCCGGGGGTAACAAATAGAATACCTGAGACGGCGTCAGGTTTTCAGGAATCCGCCGGTATTGATAATTTTATTCCGGAGGCGAAAATGACAGAAGGGATGAGCGGAAATGCTCAGGATAATGCGGTTAAGGGGAACAAATATACTGCTCTTAAACCGGGCGATCATGTTAAGTTCGGGTGCTATCCGCAGAATCACGGTGACACCAGGGAATCAATAGAATGGTTGGCGCTGGAGGTTAAGGGCAATGAAACGCTCCTCATCAGCCGTTACGGGCTGGACTGTCAGCAGTATCATGAAGGAGGATGCGGACATCACCAGTGAAAACTGCAGCCAGAGGAAGTGGCTCAACAATGATTTTATGAAAGCGGCCTTCTCGGAGGAGCAGCAGCGGCGGATCTCTGTGTCAGAGACGCTGAATGGCGCTAACCCGAGATCCGGCGTCAGGGGAGGCAATGATACACGGGACAGGATTTTCTGTCTCAGTATTGCGGAGGCGGAACAGTATTATATGCTTGACACGGCGAGACGGTGTCTGCCTACGGAATATGCCATTGAAGAGGGCATGTGGATTGATAATGAATTTGGCGACAATGATGAAGGCTGATGCTACCGGATGCTGCGTTCCCCGGAGATGTCGCAGAACATGGGGGCCTTTGTAAACCCGGATGGCAGTCTGGAGTTTTTTGGCGGCAGCGTTGACGCCCCGCTAGGAGCCATTCGGCCCGCTTTACGGATAATCTGCAATCAGTAATCCTGCAATCCGGACGAGCTGCGGAATCAGGCGTTTTTCGTGGTTCGTTTTCTTTTCTTTCTTCTCTTGAGACGCCTTCCTTTTGTCTGCCTCATGTTCTGTGTTCCGCCCTGGTATGATTCCCGGCTGGTTTACCCCAGGATTCCGAAAATAAGCATGGCTCCGATTACGTTTATGGAGATGTTGGCAGAGGCATGCACTACATAGCTTGCGGCAATGGTGTGATATTTTTCCTTGAGCCACTGCAGGAAAAGTCCGACTCCGGCGAGTCCGCTCACGCACAGCAAGAATATCATGGGATTGAACCACGTGATGAATATGCCGATATGGTAAACGGAAAACAGCGCCGCGCTTATCAGGGCTCCTGTGATTTTTCTGTGAAATAGCCGAAAAACAAAGCCCCGGAAGAATGCCTCCTCCAGAAACGAGTTGCAAATGATGATGTACCCGAATACAAAGAGACAGTTTTCCCGGGTGAGATTTTCCTTCTGCATAAGACTCTGCCGGATACCCGCCAGATCCAGCTCGCCCCGGAAAATCAGAAAGAGCAGCATGGTTCCGGCCAGAAAAAGCAGCATGGCCAGGAAAAGCGGTTTGGCCCCGGAAAGCTTCCTTAAACCGATGGTCTCCCATAGGCTTATCCTGGAGAGCGCGGCATACACTACGACGGGTACTGAAAACGCCAGGGCCTTAACAGCGCTTTTTACCCAATAGGATGGCTGCAGCGTCTGTTCCACTAAAAACACGCCTGTAAGAGCCGCCAGAGCCAGCATGAGCCCGATAACTCTGTTTTTGCGGGATTCCGTTTCTGTCCCGGTTATGCTGTCCGTTCTCACCCTGAATAAATTACTGATTTCCCCGCTCATTGCCATCCGCTATGGTATTCCGCCCCTGATGCTTTCCGGGTATTATGAATCCGGGGCCGGGTTTATTCAAGCCCGCGCTGTCATGCTGAAGCGGCGATTGGGAGCGATCTTCTGAGAAGCTGTTTCCCTCCTCGAATTTCCCGAAAGATCGGATGCGCCTTCCTTGCTTGATACATCTTCAGGATGTCGCTTCTGAAAGGGCGGTTTACCCCGGGAGCCAGCCCGGAAGCGTGCTTTCCCCGGATTCTGACAGGGACAGGGATCTCAGTTTTACGCCGGTTTGAAACAAAGGAATTCAGGTAACGGCCATTATTTTTTTATACTTTAAAAGGCGGGCCCGGAACTTTGTGTCGGGACTTCGAGTCTGACTCTCTTCTTCGGCTCTCTTCCGGCACTACCGTCAGCTTCCGGAAACCGGCTCTGATCTGTGAGGAACACCCATATGAAGGATCGTCTTGAATACAACGTGGACATAGTCTTCTGCATCGATGCCACCGGCAGCATGGGGCCTCTTCTGGACATGGTCAAGGAGAATGCCCTGACCTTCTATCGCGACCTCATGAACGAAATGTCTCAGAAGGGGAAGAACATTGACAGGATCCGCGCCAGAATCGTGGCATTCCGGGATTACATGGCAGACGGCAAAAATGCTATGCTGACCACCGATTTTTACGATCTCAGGGAAGAAAGCGACCGTTTTGACGCTGTAATAAGATCCCTCCATCCCGAGGGCGGCGGGGATGAGCCCGAGGATGCCCTGGAGGCTTTGGCCTATGCCATCAAATCCAAATGGACGAAGGGCGGCGACAAAAGACGTCATCTTATCGTGGTGTGGTCTGACGCCTCCACTCATCCCATAGGCTATTCCGCCGCCGCCATGAACTATCCCCGCAAAATGGTTAAAACCTTTGACGAGCTTACCAATATGTGGGACGGTGACGCTAAGTCCGGCGGCCTTATGGACAGCAATGCCAAAAGGCTTCTGATTTTTGCTCCCGAGGCGGAGTACTGGACTGACATTGCCGAGACTTGGGATAACGTTATTCATTTTCCGTCCGAGGCCGGAAGCGGGCTGGATCGCCTGTCCTATCAGGAAATTCTCGCTCAGATAATAAACAGCATTGCCTAAATGCGGGCATCTTTGTTTCAGGCAGCAGAGGCTATTTATGGAGATTAACGGCTACCAAATTCAGGGAGAGTTTTCAGCTGAGAATGCCGGCTGTTCCGTCTGGGCCCGCTGCCGCAAAAACAATCACGACTTCTTCATTAAAAAATTCACCGATGTTGCCTATCCGCTTTCCAATAAACTGTCTCCGGATCTCCGCCGGAAAAAGCTCTTAAGGTGCGAGGAATTTTTTCAGAAAAAGCAGGACTTCTACCGCCATCT
>NZ_JBGVBR010000415.1:0-10265 GCF_045225735.1 Succinimonas sp.
AGTTCCCCCTGGTCTGGAGATAAATCTTCCGTCAGAACCGTGGTAAGGGTTGAACTTATCAAGCTCTGATTTATAAAAATCATAGACTTTTTCATTACGAAATGACTCTGCGACGTATTTGAAAGTTTCTCTGATAATCGGGTACTGAAAAGCATATATTTCAGGTGTGTTTTCATTTTTATCTTGTAAGTAATACCTGAACATTACTTCACCCAGAAATCTGGATATTTCTTTAGCAGTACGCGGCGATGTCAGAAAACCAGATTCTTTTTCGTGATATTTAATTACGTTTGCAAAGAATTCATCAGAAAAGAAGCTGCCGTATCTGCTACGAATTGGCCCGTATTCCAGATAAAGCTGTATTACACGAAAATAAAATGCGGTTTCGATTAAACACGCTTTATGAAACCTTTCCTTAACAAGAGCTTCAAGCATATGATTATGCTCAGTGAATATTCTGGTGAATTTACGTAAATGGTCGCTCTCATAATAATTTATATTATAAAAATAATCATCTTTTATCTCTATTTGATACTCAAGATCTTGAATCTCATGTTTGGTCATTAATAAAAGATAATCTATATCCGGCGCAGCAGGTTGCGTCATGGCAAACAATAATACTTTCCCTTCGTTCATAGCAGTACAACATAAAAACTCTCTCGAACTAAGATGCAATATAGAGCATGAAACACAAAAAGTCAATTTATCATGCGGTATTTTACCGCCTGATTTTATGATTTGTATCGCAATTACAATAAAAATATTCAAAATACTTGGATTTTCTTTGTCATTTGCAGCTTTTCTGTGCTTTTGCGTCTCCAAAAAATCATCCAGTTAGACGCCTATCCTAATTAGATGCCTATGCTATGCTTTGCCGTTTGTTACACGCCTGAACATAATTGACAGGAAAGAACTGGCTGTAAGCCGGAAATGCCGTCTTGGGGTTTGGCAGGTGTTGCCCTGTATAGATAGATAAGACCTCCGGAACAGAAATCAGGAGGGGCGATTAAGCCGCTGGCCTGGGCCGCAGTTTCAGGAGCAGGGGGAGTTTCAAAGAGGAAAAGCCATTCTCTGGCAGCCTTTTGTGAATGACTGATGCCTAATGTCTGAACAGGATACAGAACTGAATCGTATAGTCAGTAATTACGAATGAAGGACAGACCAGCAAAAATCAGAGAAGAGGGAACAGATGAATAAAGAAGGAGAAAAGCAAAAACAGAAAATACAGGCAAAAAAATGGTGCGTCTGATTGAACTCGAATCAACGACCCCCACCATGTCAAGGTGATGCTCTAACCAACTGAGCTACAGACGCACTTTAGTGAAACGCTTTATCTTGAAAGCGTGCTCATTATATCCGATAAATCCGGGCTGTAAAGAACTTTTTGAAAATTTTTTCCTTAAGGAGCCGGGAATCTCAGGAGCCCGCAGGATCCGTCCTGCTCAGGCCCCGCCTGTTATCCTGCAGTTCCCGCAGCTTCCCGTAATCGGAGTCTCTCACTTCTCCCAGATATCGTCATCATCGTCTTCCGGAGCGCTGGCTTTGGGAGGTGCCGGTTTCTTTTCAGGAGGGCGATCAAACTCCTCATGCTCGTAGCTGGCGTAGGTTTTGCAGCCGTATTTCCGATGAATGTCCCCGCCCCGTCTTTTGGCGATGTTGAAGTCCTTGACCCGGCCCTGGAAGATTTCCTGAAGACTGTCCAGGGTTCTCATATTGTCCGAGGAGTTATCGCAGGCGGTGTAGGCAAAGAAGTAGGCATAGCCCATTTCATTGTTTTTGAAGTTCTCGTTATTGAGATAGATTTCGGCCAGCTTCTTATAGGCGAAGGGGATGCCCTTGTGCGCGGCTGCTTCCAGATACTTGACTGCCAGATGGTGGTTAATGGCTGTTCCGAAGCCGGTAACGTAATTGTGGCTGGCCAGGATCATGGCCTCAGGCACTCCCAGCTTGGCCAGCGCCAGAAGCTCCTCGTGAGACTTTTCCGGATCATAGATGCCGAGATCCTTGTAGGCTTCGGTGCCCATAAGTCTGGCCAGAGTGGTGCGGGCCTTGAGGGAGCCGCGGTTTTTGGCATCGTTCAGGTAGAAAAGCGCCTGTTTTCCGGTATTTCCCACATGATTGCCGGTGTAGATCATAATGCCGATGATGCCCAGATCCACTTCAGCCTGGAGATTGCCGCCGTTCTGAGCCTTGTTGAGCCAGGCCACCTGCTTGTTGAAATCCTCTCTCACCCCGATGGCATTGCCGTAAATGGTAGCGACCAGATACTGGGCCTCGGGATCTCCCTTTTCTGCCAGAGGGTAGCAGATCTTAAGAGCGCTGTCGGGGGTTTTCAGCATGGCCGTGCGGCATTTCTGAATATCCTCCCGGGGGGCGCGGTAGCGTTTTTCGGAGGCTTTGCCGGCAGCGGCCTTGCGCGCCGGAGCCTGCGGTGAAACCGGAGTCTGGCTTTGCGCCGTACTGGCCGGAGTTCCGGCTGCGGCAGCGGCGCCGGGCTTATTTGCAGGTTTATCTCCGCAGCCGGACAGGGCCAGCAGAGCCGACAGACATAAAATTCCCGTTATTCCTGGTTTCATGGAACACTCCTTAATGATGACGTTCCCGCAGCTCCATACTGCAAGTTTTTCTGATCTGTTCCCTACTATGCCGGAAGCTTTTCCTGCGGCTTTGCTGCTGTCCTGGCTTCTTCCGGAGCAGATTGCCTCTGGTATCTTTCGGGGTGGCGGAACAGCCAGATGTCCCTCCAGATAAATGCGATGGTCATAAGGTAGTAGCAGGATACCACCACCGCCCAGATCCCCTGAACTCCGCGGGGACTTCCGGTGAGATCCGTAAGCCCCACGGCATATGACAGCGGCACGGCCAGTCCCCAGAGAATGCCTACATTGAGGATCATGAATATTCTGGTGTCCTTGTAGCCCCGGAGGATGCCCATGGCCGTTCCGAAGAAGGGATCCTGACTCTGATACCCCAGCACGAAGAGGAACAGGGGCGCGGCAATGGCGACTACTTCAGGATCATCGGTAAACATACTGATAATATCATATCGGTTCATGTAGATGAGAAACATGAATGGCACAACCATGACAAAGGACACGATAAAACCGCTCAAAGCTGTGGTTTTGGTCATTCGGGTATTTCCGGCTCCCAGATGCTGTCCCGCGCGTACGGCCACGGCGTTGGACATGGAAATGGGGATCATGAACGCCATGGTGTAGACCGAGGAGGCAATCTGACTGGCCGCCACCGTGGCGCTGCCGAACCGGGTCAGATAATAGCCAACCATGGTAAAGAGGGAGCCCTCCAGCACCGCAGCCACGGAAATGGGGAGCCCCACCTTGCAGATCTCCCGGATGCAGGAGCCCTTTGGCCGGAAGAATTTTGCCGCAAGGGAGATCCCCGAGCGGCGGAGGGCCCGGCTTTTTCTGGCATAGAGAACAATGAGCGCCACGGATACCCAGGAAATCAGCGCCGTGGATAGTCCGCAGCCCGGAGACCCCAGAGCCGGAAATCCCAGGTAGCCGAACATGAAAACCAGATTGGCCGGAACGTTGAGGAGGGCGATAAAAATGCCGATAAGCATGGGCGGCACCGGTACTGATACCCCCTCCAGAGCGTTTTTCAGGATTAGAAAAATCTGCTGCGCCGGGAGAGCCAGGGTCATCCAGCGGAGATAGGAGACGGTTTTCTGTGCCAGCGCGGGTTCCACGTCTGCCAGAATAAGCTCCGGCAGGAATATGAGGCCTAAAATGCAGGGGATGATGATGGCCAGGGACGGATAGAGGGAGTTAAAGACGGTTTCATCGATTTCGGAGAGCCTCCCGGCGCCGTAAAGGTGGGCGGTAATGGGACTGATGCCCAGAGCCACTCCCAGACAGAACAGCGCTACCGGAAAAAACATCACGGAGCCCAGAGAAATCGCAGCCAAATCCTCCGTGCCGATGGCCCCTGACATCAGGCTGTCGGTAAGGCTCAGCACGCTGGTGGAGATCATGCCGATGAATATGGGGACTGCCAGCTGGAGCAGCTTCTTGATTTCATGCCCGAGGGCGGTTTTGGAGGAGACTTCAAACAGAGGTGCTGACATATTTTGGTCTGGTGACAGGATGGCTGAGAAACCGGGGGTTTTTGCGGCGGCAGTTTCAGGCGGACAAACAGGCCCCCGGTTCCGGAGAAAACGTTCGGAGGCTTATTTTACCGTAAGAAGGGGATGTTTTCAAAAAAGGGAGGCAGGAGGGCAGGCTGAAAGGCGGGAGAGAGGGCGGAATAGCAGAGCAGCGGCCGGGAGTGTTCTTAAGGATCCGGAGCCATGTTCTCACTCTCTTCCTCCCGCCTTTCCAACCCCTTCCCGTATCTGAAAATCCCGGCATACGCCCTGTTTTAGACCTTTGCCGTCAGGGAGATTCCGTTATTCCGGAAGGGATATGATAGACTTGAGAGGGTAAATCACAGCCATAAGGGGCTATTCTCCTCGGGGTGGTTGCGGGAAGCCTTGCCCGGCAGCGAGCCCTGCGGGCGGCGCCGGATCCGGAGACGCAAAAACGGCTTTATGAAAACAGTGCTCCGGATGGCCCCGAGGACGGTCTTTCCCGGGCGGAACTTTTATTCCGGGCCATAGAGTTCGGCCGGCGCCGGAAGGATTTTAAGCCTGAGGATCTCCTGTAATCACCGGACTTTTTCTGACTGCTCGCAATTTCGGGGCCGTTTGCTGTCCGGATTTACCCCGGAGCCGTTAAAATGCCCTTCGTAAAGCGGGCAGAAGCTTTCTTTAAGCTCTCTTTAGAACTTTTTTTGGCAAATTTCAGGCGGCAGATCAGCCCGGCCGCTTCAGAGGATCTTAGCATGAAGGTTTTTCAGCTGGTGGGGGCCCGGAAATCCGGCAAGACCACGACTGCGGAGATTCTTATCGGGAGCCTGAAGGCCCGGGGATACCGGGTTGGCACTGTTAAGAGCATCGGCTGTCCCCGTTTTACCATGGACGAGCGCCGGGACTCTAATACTGCTCGTCACCGCCGGGCCGGGGCTGATGCAGTGGTGGCCCTGAGCAAAAACGAGACTGATTTCATTTACCCCCGGAAGCTGGATCTGGAGGACGTGCTCCTGACGCTGTCCCGGGAAGGTCTGGATTACTGCATTGTGGAAGGGGGATATGAATACGATCTCCCCAGAATTGTGTGCTTCCGGAGTCCGGAGGAGATCCCGGAAAGGGTAACTAAAAAAACCTTTGCGTTTTCCGGCGCGGGAGTTCATGAAGCGGCAGAAGGAGATGAGGCCTTCTTATCAGCGCCGGACTTCCCGGCGGCAGGAGCTAAGCCATGTCCGGCGCTGAGCGCGGTAGAAGAGCCTGCAACGCTCACGGATCTTCTGGAACGCGCTGTGCCAGACATGGTTCTTCCGGTAGCCAGGATTCCGCGGCCGGAATCCTGCCGCGGCTTCTGCCGCGGCTGCTCCGGCCATGAAAGAAGTCGCGTTCCTGAAAACACGGGAGCCTCCGGAAGAAGCGACCATCCTGCTGCTGAGCCTGAGCGCGGCGCATCCGGCATAGCTCCGGAAACAACCGAACCTTTGAAAGATTAATGCGAGAAACAAAATCCCATGAATAACACTGGAATTCTGAAGGCAATTTGTCTTAGTGAAAAACGCGGTCTCCCCAAAACCCCGGCAGAATCTGCTGTTCTGAAGGCGGACTGGGGTATTGAGGGGGATGCTCATGCCGGAAACTGGCACCGGCAGATAAGCCTGCTTCCCGAGGAGCAGATTGCGGAGTTCAACAGCAGGGGAGCTCAGGTAAGTCCGGGAGCCTTTGGCGAAAACCTGATAGTTTCCGGCTTTGATCTTAAGGCTCTTCCTCCGGGAACTCGGCTGGAGATCGGGCCGTGCCTTCTGGAGATTACTCAGGTAGGGAAGCAGTGTCACCATCATTGCGCCGTATATCAGCGCATGGGGGACTGCATTATGCCCCGGGAGGGAGTTTTTGCCAGAGTGATCCGGGGCGGTTCTCTCAGGGCAGGAGACCAGGTACGAGTTTTGGAGCTCGGGAGCAAGGAACAGGCACTTCGTCCCTTCAGAGCAGCGGTGCTTACCATGAGCGATCGGGGCAGCCGGGGGGAACGTCAGGATGAAAGCGGCCCTTATATTGCAAAAGCCCTGGCCGAAGCCGGCTATGAAATTGCGGAGACAGCGCTGGTTCCCGATGATGAGAGCCGGATCCGGGAGGAGCTTATCAGGCTTTCCGATACTGTCGGGGCTGACCTTATTATTACCACCGGAGGCACGGGGCTGGCTCCCCGGGATGTGACTCCCGAGGCCACTCTGGCTGTGGCTACCAGAAATGTTCCCGGCATTGCGGAGGCCATCCGCGCGGAATCCCTGAAGTTCACGAAAAGAGCCATGCTTTCCCGGGCGGTAGCGGTGATCAGAAACCGGACTCTCATTGTAAATCTGCCGGGAAGCAGAAAGGCTGTTTCCGAGTGTCTGGAGGTTATTCTGGACACGCTTTCCCACGGCCTTGGCATTCTCACGGAGCGGGAAGGGGAGTGCGGCCGTTCCTGAGCAAGAGTTTTCTGATGATGGGCTGCTGAATTATTAACTGGCTTATTAGTAAACACAGATTCTCTGAAGATTAGGTAATTATTGGATAAAGTTCACACATGCCGGTAGTCCTACTTTCAGATGTTGTATGACATAGGCTGATTAGGTATAATTAAGCCTCTGGTATTAGGTAACTAATGGTGATTTAGCATGACAAGACCGGTAAAAAACGGGCAATACGTTGTGCCTCCGGCAATACTTGCATTAAAGCCTTCAGGAATCAGTTGCATGGTAAAAGCCATGAGAACTGCGACCAAGACATCCGGGGTCAGGATTCACTATTACGTATACGAACTTATCAGGGGTGCGGCCGATGGCGCAAAAACAGAGACCGGCAAGGTATCAAGCGGGGCCTGCATAGGTAAAATCGAATCAGGAGCATTCTGTCCTAATGCAAAAGGGGAAAGACTGCTGAAAGGTCTTTCTGAGAACAAGACTGAAAATTCCGGCAAGGATAGCGCTGATAACTGCAGATCAGTCGTCATTTCTGACCTCAGGGATTTAGATTTGCAGGTAAAGGATTATGGAGCATACGCAGCGGTATTGGTAAACGCTCATCCGGTGTTCAAACAACTCAGCAGGTATTTCAGCAAGGATGATTCAATACTGATTTATGCCTTAAGCATCATTTGCTTTCTCCATGAGAGCGTGCCGGTCAGCTGCATCCAGGATGTATTTGACCAGTCGATTTTATCAAGCAAATGGCCAAATTTGGATCTTAGTGAGGATTCAGTAAATCAATTCCTGAAATTGATTGGACAGCATCCTGCAGTATGCGAACGGTATTCTCAGGAACTCATCGAAAACTCCTCCGGAGTGACAGCAATTGTCTGGCGCGTTATGCTCTCATGTTCCAAACGGAATGAACTTGCGGATTATGGAAGCGAGTCCCTGAGAACAGGAAACAAACAGATAAGCGCTCTTGAAGCATATGATGTCATAGAAGAAATGCCTTTGACCTGCAAAATATACGAAGGCGGATTATTAGACAGACCTCCGGTGCAGGATTTGCTCGAGTCGTATAGCTTTCCGGATAACACAACGTTTTTGCTGGATGAAGGATTTTACTCGGAAGAAAATATGAAGCTGTATCGTCAGGGAGGAAAACACTTCATCATACCAGTTCCGGATAATTGCGCCATTAAGAAGGCCGCACAGGAATTTAAGTCCTTTGATAACAGTTTTGCATATGAAAGAAGAGGTGAGTCGGAAAGAAGAGATAATGGAGAAGTTAGACAAGACAGGATTCTTTGCGGCGAGTCATCTGTCAGGGAGCTGGAAGATTTATATCAGGCGCATTTTGATAAAGAAGCAGAAAAGAACTCTGTTAAAACTGAAGTAAATTGCCCGGCAGATGCAAAAACAATAATATTTCATCCTCAAAAAGTTAAACGTTCTGAATTTGGCGATGACAGAATTATAAAATTCAGAGATGAGAAAATGCATAATGAACTGGTTCAGGACTTCAGAGATCAAATTGCTCAGGATGATGAACATACTGAAGAAGTATTAGAACGTATTGGCCCTGCTTTTGGAGTTGCGGTATTAAGATTAAATTTTGATAAAATGATAACGCCTCTTGATGCTTATTCTGATTACGAAAAATATCTGTCAATTAAAAATCGTTATGAGTTAGCTGAGAATAGGATGCGTTTTTATGGATTGAGAACAGATGATTACTGTGTGATGCAAGGATTAGGTTTTATTTTTCTTGTAGCTGGTCAGATAAAATTTTATTTTAGAAAGAGGCAAAAAGAATCATCCTCTGATTATCTCAGGAATTTAACTCTCAAAGAGTGTTTGATTAAGGCTGCTGGTATAAAAGTATCTCAGCATGCTAGCAATAAATGGCATATTGCGGCGTCTCCCCGGCAAACGATTGAGTTGTTAAAAGAAATGGGAGTTAATATTGTGGATGATTTAATAAGATTAAATTCATTTAAATATTAAATAAATAGCAATCTAAAAACATAAGATTTCAGAAATAATTAATGCTTGCAAATTCAGATGCTCTGCATAACTCTTGGGCAAAATCTGTGATATAAGGAAAATATTATGCCGGCAGTAAATTTTAAAGCTCGGGATTTCGTTGAAAGATGGAAGGATAAAGGAAACGAAGATCAGGACAGTCATAAGTTTTGGTTTGATTTTTTTGAAAATGTTCTGGAATGCTCAGATCCTTATGAATATCTGGATTTTGAAAAAAAGGTTGAGGGCGGCAAGATCGATATCTACGTCAATCATACCAAAGTTATAATAGAACAGAAAAGCAGAAATGTCAGTTTGACTAAACCTAAAAAACAGTCGGACGGAAGTTTATTGACGCCTTTTGAACAAGCTAAAAGATATGATAATAAACTTGGTGTTCATGACAAGGCAAACTGGATAATCATCTGTAATTTTAAAGCTTTAATGATTTATGATATGGCATCGGATCCTAATGGCCATAATCCAATTGAAATACAGCTTCAGGATATTCCAGGCAATACAAATCTTGTCAGATTTTTAATTGATGATAAATTTAAGGATGTCATCATTGAACAGCAGCTTTCTTTTAAAGCTGGTAAGCTTATTGGCAAATTATACGATGCCTTAAAGCCTCGCTACAGAGATCCTGATAATGAAAATTCCCTGAAGAGCTTAAATAAACTCTGTGTCAGACTGGTATTCTGTCTGTATGCCGAGGACGCGGGACTCTTTAATCCTAAAGACAATCATATGTTTGGGAATTATTTAAAACAGTTTTCCGCTCGGGATATCAGGAGAAGACTTATAGACCTGTTTACGGTGCTGAATCAAAGGCCTGAAGAAAGAGACACCTATCTCGAAGCGGACGATCCGGCTCTGGCAAAATTCCCTTATGTTAACGGCAATCTCTTTAAATTTGAATCGAAGGAAACGGAAGAAATACCTCCGTTTACCGATGAAATCAAGCATCTCCTGATTACGGAATGCAGTGACAGCCTGGACTGGTCAAAAATTTCTCCTACCATATTCGGAGCTCTTTTTGAAAGCACCTTAAATCAGGTCACCAGACGGGTCAGAGGCATGCATTATACCTCCGTTGAGAATATCCATAAGGTTATTGATCCGCTGTTCTTAGACGATTTAAAGGAAGAACTGAACGCAATTAAAAAGATCAGTGTTGCAAAAAAGAAGGAATTGGCGGTTGTCAGATTTCAGGACAAACTGGCTTCTTTAAAGTTTTTGGATCCGGCCTGCGGTTCAGGAAATTTCCTTACGGAGACCTATATCTGTTTAAGACGTCTGGAAAACGAACTAATCAGGAGCTATACCGATGTTTCCTTCCTGGAATCGGAGGATTTTAACCCCGTAAAGGTTTCCATAAACCAGTTTTATGGTATTGAAATCAATGATTTTGCCGTGGCTGTGGCAAACACGGCCTTATGGATTGCCGAAAGTCAGATGCTTCAGGAAACCGAAAGCATCATTAAGCGCTCCATTGAGTTTTTCCCCCTGAGATCCCATTCAAACATTTACTGCGCCAATGCTTTAAGGATTGACTGGAATGTCGTAGTCCCGAAAACGGAATTAAGCTACATAATCGGGAATCCGCCGTTTTCGGGCGCCAGAACCATGATCAAGCCGGAAAAGGAAGATGCAGAGCTGATTTGGGCAGATACTAAAAACCGGGGAAATCTGGACTATGTAAC
>NZ_JBGVBR010000416.1:0-2529 GCF_045225735.1 Succinimonas sp.
TGCATGAAGCTATGTCTCACCGTTTTTTTGCGATCAGCTTAAGTGTGTTACAGCTGCGGTGCCGCACTCCAGCCAAGGACGCAGCAAGACCAGGAGATAACTTTAAACTAAGGAGATCTTCCGATGTTATGCCCCGGCCGGAACTGAAGGAGCCCGAGCTTTTACTTTTTCAAGAAGAGGATTAGGCCATTCCTTCATAAGATCCCGCACATAATCCGGGGTTACCTGAAACTCTTCAGCAACAAAATCCACGATGTCTTCATCAGTTTTTCCTAGTTTTTTCAGGGCCTTAATTACTGCCAAAACCTGAAGTTTCTGCCCCCAGCGCTCTAATCCATTCATGATGTTAACCTCCTTGGAATTTTTTTCGTACATAAACTCAAAGTGTGTATAAGCGGTGATAAAGCTCGCGGTGTCCAAATCAGTACTTTCGCGCTCCTCAATCACTTCAGTGACCTTGTCATCATTCTGGTATTTGACGACCTTAAGGGCAAATCCCAGAGAGGTGCTGAATTTCGCAAAATCTTCGTCCTTTATCTCTGCGGGAGACACGATGTTAAGCCGGTAATTGTTTACGTACTTCAAAAGCCTCTTGTTTTTTATGTCCAGAATATTGTAGAGATTGCGCGGGGCTTTCCAGGGCTTGCCGCTCAGGTTCAGCACCAGCGTAATGACGGGCTTCAGCTTATCGTCTTTTCTCATGCCGGACAGAAATTCCTCGCTGCTTCTGATCTTAGCGATGCGTTTTCCGGACGTCAAATTCGCATTATTATTTTTGCCGGCATCACCGTTATTATTGTCCGCATTTTTTGCTTCCTGCTCGCGCAAGCTGCTGAGATTGGAAATCTGAGTCGCATAGCTAAGGGCATCATAAAGCATGTTTCTTACTGTCATGCCGTAATGAATTGTGCTTTGCGGTTCCAGTCCCAGAAGCACAAAGACTCCGTCTTCGGTTTCCCCGGCGTTCCAGAGCTTCAGAAGGTCGCGATGCTGCTGCACCGCGGTGTTTTTCTTTTTCCCGAATATCATGGCCACCTCTGTGGAATCCATGGGGCTGAGTTCCTCGGGCTTAATGACCTTGTCGCCGTCAAAAAGAAAGAAGTTAAAGGCGTCAGCAAAAAAATGGGGCTTGGCAAAGTACAGCTTTGCCGCGGTATCTTTTTCTCCCAAGATAGTCCTCCTTATTAAAGTGATGTCAATATAAAACATTTTGAGTGATTGCTCATGATTGGTATAGAAATTGTAGTGCTTTCAGGAGAAATGTAAACACTTTTTGCAAAAACAGTCAGAAAAACACAATTTTCAGGCGGAAAGATCCCTGATTTAAAGGATTTTGCTTATTTTTTAACCAGTTTTAGCATGGTAATTTGCAGGGAGATATGATTTTCAGGAGGTGAGATTGATGTTTCGGGGCTTAAAAGGAATCCGGTTTTAAATTTCCAGCCGGAAAAGCGTTCCGGAAAGCCCTCTTGAGGCTGCTGGGGGCCGTGTCAGCGGAAGGCGCAGTCAGAATCCGGGATGCTGAAATGATATCCGGAGAGTGATTAAGAGCGTCATGCCATACGGAGCGCATTTCGGGAAGATCGGGCACAGGCTGCCGGTTCTTCGGCCCGTTAATTCCCTCTTTGCTTCCTGACGCTGCCGCAATCAGGACTCCCGCTTCATTTTGATGCGGAGTCTCCGGTCAAGGCCGTCAGCCCGTTCCGTTCTGGTTTTGATCGCTGTTTCAGGGTGGCCATGGAAGCGTAAACCGGGAGATGATCTTTGGCCCGGGTAATGGCGGTGTACAGAAGCTCCGGGTGGTATTGCCCCCGTTTTATTCCGGGATCACTATGGCCGTATGGACGAATTCCGATCCCCGGGACTTATGCGCGGTGAGGACATAGTCAGCAGCCAGACTGGGGATCATGGAAAACGGCAGGGAAAGATACCGGGCGGGCTTCGGTGTTCCTGCGCTGCTGACATCGGTATTCCCGTCTGCAGCGCTGCTGGCACCTGGATTCCCGGCCTCTTCGGCGCTGTAAGCTCCGGTACCGTCAGCCATTTTCCCTTCCCGCCATCCCCCTTCCCCTTCCCGCAAAGATCCTCCTCATCGGGAGAAACCGCGGCATTTTCGGAGGATCCGGTCTCCGCCCGGATCCTCCGGGAACCGGGATAGATCGGAGCCCAGCCGGCAATGGTCACGCTGCCGTTATGAAGACCCGATCCCGGTTGTTATCGGCGGCCAGGAATACCTTGTTGTGATTCCGGTTCTCGTCCGTATCCCCTTGTCCGTATACTGTGCATTTTCTCAATTTCCGGAATTTACAGACGTCTTTGGCCGTTTACAGACGTCACTGGCAGCAGGGATCAGGATTGCCATAGTTCTCGGTTAGCATATTTCCTTATCTCGGCGCTGCTTTATCTCCAGGCACGTTTCGAATTTACTTCAGCTTTTTCCCTGCAACGGTGCATTCCTTTTTGCAGAAACAGATGCCGTAGGAATGAACTGCTTTAATATCCTTTCTTTTGAGGTACGGGTCGGCATAT
>NZ_JBGVBR010000417.1:0-6768 GCF_045225735.1 Succinimonas sp.
AATGAAGGTATTCCTGGGCATACGGCGCAATAACCGCAATAGCGGCCTCTATCGCCTCATCATATTTTTCCTGAGTAATAAGCCCGTTCCCGAAAAACCGGGACTGCCATGTTACGCATCCCATGGACAGGCTGTGAATAACATGGATTTCCGGACCGTTGCCCAAAATCATTTCCGTGGAAGCCCCGCCGATATCCACAACCAGCATCCTCCCCTGTATTCCGGAGGTGCTCATTACCCCGTGATAAATGATGCGGGACTCCGTTTCTCCGGAAATCACATTGATTTTATGCCTGAGGATCTGTTCTCCGGTTCTGACAAACTCATCAGAATTAACCGCAAATCTGAGAGTGGCGGTGGCGACAATGCGGATATTCGCATCCGGAATATTTTCCAGCTGATCCGCAAAAAGCCTGAGGCAGTCCCAGCCGCGCTGCATGGCCTCCTGGGAAAGCCGGCTGTCGCTGTCCAGCCCGGATGCCAGACGCACCTTGCGCTTGATGCGGCAAACAGCGCTTACGGCGCCTGCAACATTTCTGACGATGAGAAGGTGAAAGCTGTTTGACCCCAGGTCAATCGCAGCATAAAGAGGAGACGATCCTGACATAAAAAACCTCTCTCAGTCTGTCCGGTCATGTTCTTATCATAGATAAGTCATATCATGTAAACAACAGAAAACATTCTGAAAGTACGGTTTTTACGGAATACATCTCTACATTGTCAGCAATTTTTATCAGTTATCCGAAAATTCGCCGCAAATGTGCTATAGTCTGAGAGAGGTCTTTTCAGACTTTTGACGGAAGTTTTCCGTCGTCGCTCACAGGAAGGGAACAAAATATGTCAGAAGTGATTGAAATTGATGACAGTGTGTTTGATGAAAAGGTGTTTCAGAACAAGAAGCCGGTTCTGGTGGATTTCTATGCCAAATGGTGCGGCCCCTGCAGAATGCTGGCCCCGGTAATAGCCGAGGTAGCCGGGGAAACTCAGGATATGGATTTCTGCAGCGTTGATATTGAAAAGGCCCCCGCCTTAGCCGCTAAATTCGGCATTCGCAACATTCCGACCCTGCTGCTGTTCAACGGCAACGATCTGGTGGCCCGGCAGACCGGAGCATTAGCCAAGCCGCAGCTTAAGGAATTCATTAATCAGGCTCTGTAACACGCCGGATTTACCTTTAAGAAACCGCGGCATCCCGCGGTTTTTTTCTGAAAGCCCGGGCACCAAGGGCCGGAAACACCTCAGAAGCGCATTACCGGAACCTTCTTTCTCGCTGCTCCGTTTTTCTGTTATTCCGCTTTCTTTGTTATTTCATTTTCTCTGTTACTCAGCTTTCTCAGCCTGCCGCTCCTTCAGCTGCCTGAGCGCCGCCTGAAAACCCTGCTCCCATCCTCTGCGGGTTTCAGAATCAGCCAGGGCATACTGATCCTCTGGAATAAATCTGATTTTGGTGCCGACCCGGGCTTCGGATCCCATGACCGCCACCCATTTGGGATTGTATTTCCTGACGGCGGTTTTATCCCATTCCAGCACCTGTTTCATGGTAATCTCCAGCTTTTCCGGATTAAGCTTGGCAAAGTTGCCGATTTCAGCGCCGTAAACCTTGCTGAGCTCAGTAACTCCCTGATGGGTGGTTCTGTCCAGAGACTTGTTGGCATCGGAACGTGCTCTGAGCTGCGCCGTATAATACCAGAACATGGCGGTTTCATAATTTCCGGAACGGAATACCTGCACAGCATAGGACATCAGCACCGGCGGCGGATAGCGATCCGGATCATTCATGACCTCCTTGATGGTGTCCACATCGCCGGCGGCAATCTCCTGCATAATCTTTTCGGTTTTTTCGAAATGCAGATCGGCGTACTCGCCCTTGTAGCTGTTAATAACCCGGCTGATTTCCTTGAAAGCCTCTCTGGACTTTACCGCATCCTCGTCCTCATCTGCCACGGGAACGCCGTTTTTATAGGTCTGCGACACGCACCCGGCAGCAAATGCCAGAGCAAAGCCTGAAATGACTGAAAACATTAAAATTTTTGAAAGAGCTTTTTTCATCTTGCTGTCCCGGACTGACGGCCCGCCGGATGGGCTTCTTGCCTCTCCGGATTATTACCGCTGACTGGCCGTCTCATAAAAAAACTGTGGCATTTTATCACGGATAAGGGCCATAACAGGAATCCCCGGCCTCACAAACATCTGACAAATATCATCCTGACAGGAAAACCGCCGGAGTAGTATAATTCGCACATCATTCGGCTGTCAGCAATCAGCTGTCAACTACCAACATGCAACCAACGGTCAGAAAATGTCAGATACCAATATTCTTCTTCTTTGCGGCGGAGACGGTTCCGAACACGCCATTTCTCTGGTAAGCGCCTCATATATCAGAGAACAGCTTGAAAAAAGTCCGGATTTCAAGGTAATTCAGGTAATTGCCCACCGGAATTACTGGGAAACGGAAGACGGCAGCCGCGCCAGTCTGGGAATGGATCAGGTGCTCAGAACGGATCGGGAGGAATTCCGCATCGATTACGCAGTGCCGTGCATTCATGGCATTCCCGGAGAAACCGGCGACATCCAGTCATTTCTGGAAATTTCCGGAGTGCCCTATCTGGGCTGCCCCCCGGAGGGAAGCGCTCTGGCCTTCAACAAAATCAGCGCCAAGCTGTGGTTTGACGCCGCCGGCATTCCCAATACCCCGTTCACCTTTATGGACTCCCGGGAGCCGGCAAACCTGAATAAGGCTCATGAATTCTTCCGGAAATACGGCGCCGTGTTTGTAAAGGCGGCTTCTCAGGGATCCTCTGTCGGCTGTTACCAAGTTGATCGCGAGGACAGCCTTGACGAATGCATTGCTCAGGCTTTTGGCTACAGCAGCTCCGTGCTGGTGGAAAAGCGCCTGAAGCCGCGGGAGCTGGAAACCGCCGTCTATGAATATCAGGGGCAGCTTGTTGTGACAAATCCGGGAGAAATCATTACCCCCGGCAATAACTTCTATACCTTTGAAGAAAAGTACAATCAGGACTCTCATTCCAGCACCAGAATCGTCGCAGATGTCAGTCCGGAAATCCAGCAGGAAATCCGCGGCTATGCCGAAAGAGCCTTCAGACTTCTTAAGCTGAAGGATCTTTCCCGCATTGACTTCTTCTATACCGAGGAGGACGGCGTGATTTTAAACGAAATCAATACCTTCCCCGGCATGACTCCCATCTCCATGTTCCCTAAAATGCTGGAAAACCATGGCGAACGCATGCAGGATTTTCTGAGAGATCGGGTGCTGACCGCCCTTAAAAAATAGGCGCCCCGCCCTTGCTCATAAAGCCCCGGAGGAGCGCTCTTCGGGGCTTTTCGCATCATTGGCTGTTATTCAGCCGTTATGTTTCTCTGCCTTCTTTACCGTAATCCCTTTCCTGTCGCAATCCTGATTCTAAAGCAACCCCGCCGCCACTTGTGCACAGAAAACAGCTGATCACATTCCGGATCCGGCCCGCCGGTTCTGTTTATGAAAATGTTTTCCTGAAGTTGCAGATTTGTGAAACAGGGACACCTTAATGGATGCGGTTATCATTAAAACTTGAATGGTCAGGCATTTTCTTTTGAGCAATTCTGCTATAAAGAGAAGGATCAATGTCGATCCCTCGAAACAATAAAGGATCTCCAAGTATGAGAATGTCTCAGGAGCAGATCAGAAACAGTCTGGATCAGGCTCTCAAAGAAGAGCAGTTCGTAATTTATATTCAACCGCAATACAATCACTCCAACAAAGCTCTTATCGGCGGCGAAGCTCTGGTGCGCTGGTTTCATCCCGAACATGGCATGCAGTCTCCGGCAGACTTTATTCCGATATTTGAAGAAACAGGCCAGATTCCCCGTCTGGATCTCTACGTTTTTGAACAGGTCTGCAAATATCAAAAAAGCTGCATCGACCGGAAGGAGGAATGCTATCCGATATCCTTCAATGTTTCCCGGGAAGATCTGCAGGTTCCCGACTACATTGATTCCATGGAAAGAATCCGTCAGAAATACAATGTTCCGGTCAGCTTTCTCAGAGTTGAAATTACGGAGTCTTCCGCCGTAGGCAGCATCGACTTTATTGTGGAGCTCGTGGATCGGCTGCACCGCTTAGGCTATCTGGTGGAAATGGATGATTTCGGCAGCGGTTACTCCTCGTTAAACGTGCTCAAGGATCTCAAGGTAGACATTATCAAGCTGGATCTGAAATTTTTTGCCGGCGAGGTCGGAGGACGCGGCGGCATTATCATAAGCTCCGTGGTAAATATGGCCAAATGGCTGAATACCCCGGTAATCGCCGAGGGGGTGGAAACCAAGGATCAGGCTGATTATATGCTGAGCATCGGCTGCGAACTCATTCAGGGGTTCTATTACTCCAGGCCGCTGCCCACAGAGGAATTTCATAAACTGACCGCCCAGAAGACCTTCCAGAAATCCATTAATCCCAGTCAGTTTATCGAAAATCTGGATACCGGCCGCTTCTGGAATCCGGAATCCCTGGAAACCCTGATCTTCAGCAATTTTGTGGGAGGGGCCGCCATTATGCTTTATTCTCTGGACGGCTCAGCCGAGATTTTGCGCATCAACAATAAGTATCTCCGGGAAATTTCCATGAATCTTACGGAAAAGGATGTGCTCAGCAACGATCCCTGGGAGTACTTTGATGCAGAAAACAAGAAAATTTACCAGAGCACTCTGGAAAAGGCCATAAAGTCAAAGGACGAAGAGGAATGCGAAACCTGGCGAACCTTTGTCTCCGGCTGCTGTTCCCCGGAGCGGCTGTGCATCCTGAGCTCCATGCAGCTTATCGGCACTATGGAAAACAAATACCTCTTTTACATCATGATTCGCAATATCACTAAGGAAAAACGGATCTTTAATGAAATCTACGCCAGCGATCAGCGCTTCCGGGCCGCCAGCGAACATGAAAACATCTACGCCTGGGAATACTGCATCGCCACCAAGGAAATGCGTCCCTGCTTCCGCTGCATGCGGGATCTGGGAGTCCCCGCCGTGGTGGAAAACTATCCGGAACCTCTGATAGATGCCGGCATCTTTCCGCCTGATTACGCAGATATGTACCGCGACTGGATGAGGCAAATCGATGCGGGAGCGCCTAGCATGGAAGGAGTGATCCCTCTTACCGTAGGCCGGATTCCTTTTCTCATCAGATATACCACCGAGTTTGATGAAAACGGGAGACCGGTAAAGGCCTACGGCTCCGCGCGGCTTATTGAGACCAAGCTTCCCGAAACTGATCCCTCCGGCGGCAAAAAGGAATCCTGATTTCCAGAACTGCCAGATCAAAAAGCCAAGGCCCAGATTATTCCGGGCCTTCTCTTTAAGTGTTCATCTCAGAACTTAAACGTCTTAACAGGATCAGCCGCCCTGCTTCATAGCCCTGAAAAACTCGTCATTGGTCTTGGTGAGCAGCAGCTTGTCCAGGAGAAATTCCATGGCCTCAATCTCTCCCATGGAATGCACCACCTTGCGCAGGATCCACATCTTCTGGAGCTCCTCCGGGGCGGTAAGAAGCTCCTCGTGCCGGGTGCCGGATCTGGTAATGTCGATAGCGGGGAACACTCTCTTCTCGGCAATCTTTCTGCTGAGCTGCAGCTCCATATTACCGGTGCCCTTGAACTCCTCGTAGATAACGTCATCCATTTTTGAACCGGTTTCAATGAGAGCGGTGCCGATAATGGTAAGGGAACCGCCTTCCTCAACGTTGCGGGCGGCGCCGAATATTCTCTTCGGCCCCTGAAGAGCATTGGCATCAACACCGCCGGTAAGAACCTTTCCGGATGAAGGAATCACGGTATTAAAGGCCCGGGCCAGTCTGGTAATGGAATCCAGCAGAATAACCACATCCCGCTTGTGCTCCACGAGACGCTTGGCTCTTTCGATTACCATCTCAGACACCTGAATATGTCTCTGGGGCGGTTCATCAAAAGTAGAAGCAATTACTTCGCCATCCACCAGTCTCTTCATCTCGGTAACTTCTTCAGGACGTTCATCAATGAGAAGCACGATAAGATGGCATTCCGGATTATTGGATCTGATGCTCTGCGCAATATTCTGGAGCAGCATGGTTTTACCGGCCTTGGGAGCTGCCACCACGAGTCCGCGCTGTCCCTTGCCGATGGGGGAGGTCAGATCGATCACCCGGGCGGTGAGATCCTCCTTGGAGCCGTTTCCTCTTTCAAGCCGCATTCTCTCATTGGGATGCAGCGGCGTCAGGTTCTCAAAAAGAATTTTGTTACGCGAGCTTTCCGGAGGATCGGAATTAACCTCTTCAACTCTGGTAAGGGCGAAATACTTTTCGTTTTCGCCCCGGGGCGGGCGGATGCGGCCCTTGATGGAATCCCCGGTATGAAGATTAAGGTGCGCAATCTGAGTCGAGGACACATAGATGTCATCCGGTCCCGGAAGATAGGAGCAGTCCGGGCTTCTGAGAAAACCGTAGCAGCGGCTGTTTATATTACCGTTGGAATCAGGAATAATCTGAAGAACACCCTCGCCAAAAATATCATCGCCGCCCTTGGCCTGGCTTTTAAGAATGTTATAAATGATATCTTTGCGGGTCATGCGACCGACATTGGTTAATCCGAGCTCTTCGGCCTTGGTCACAAGCTCGGGAGTTTGCATGTTTTTAAGATCTGTTAGGTTCATAAGACGAATTGAGTGCGAAGACGCATATCACCCGGAGAAAAAGATCGGGTCAGACTGCGGAAAAATTAAAGAAAGATTACAATGAAACAAAGG
>NZ_JBGVBR010000418.1:0-5373 GCF_045225735.1 Succinimonas sp.
CTACTGGAACCGCTATCTTCTGGCCCACATGGTAACCGCGGTAATGAGCGGCCCCATGACCGTGTTCTACGGCGACGAGTGGGGACAGGAGGTGCCGAACTTCGACATCAAGAAGGAGCAGATGGGCTATTATGATGACCATGTGGCCCGGGTTAACGGCAAGTTCTCCGGCTTCACCGAAAATGAAAGCAATCTTCTGAAGCAGTTCCGGCGGCTCATGAATCTCCGGAAGAATCTGAAGTCTCTCTATATGGGCGGCATGACCGACATCAAGACCGATGATGTTCTCTTCTCCATAAAGAAGGACTTTGACGACGAGTCGGTATTCTTCTTCATGAACGTCAGGGAAGACAAAACCGCTCAGGTCAATCTGGACACCTCTATTCCGGGCGACGGGAACTCTCTCTATGATCTTATGACCTGCGAAGAGGTTCAGGCTGAAGGAAATGTCTTTAAGGTGGATCTGCCTGCGGTTACCGCAAAGCTTCTGGGCAACAAGACCGCCTACAGCAAGGTCTGCGCGGACTAAAGAGCTTCGGCTTCCGGGGCCGCCCTCCTGAAAACAGGGCAAAGCCCTAACCCCGGGCTTCAGATAAGAGGACATGCTCAGGCGTGTCCTTTTTTTGCCGCGCCTCCCCCCGTTTCCCGCTCCTTCTGAAAGCCTTTCCAGCCATATCCGGCAAAACACCCGACCTCTATCCCCAGCGAATTTAATTCTGTCAATGTCGGCTAACTCGCAGAAATATCGGGGATTATCCGGTAAAATACCGGGGTTTTTTGGCGCTTTTGGCGTTCAATTTGCGTTCAAAAAGATACCGAGACTGCCACTTTTAACTGTTATTTGCAACCAAGACCATGAAAAGATTTTATAAAGAACTGGCTCTGACTTCTCTCGCTCTCGCGATAGCCGCCTGCAGCTCCTCCGGCCCTGCCACCGGAACCGCCGGCTCCGGCAGCATGACCGACATGAAGCTGAACTCCATTGATAATGCCGATGCGGAAATCGCTGATAAGATCGATTTCACTCTGGAAATTCTCCATGTTAACGATGTCCATTCCTACATTGATGCCAATAAGGTGTCCCTGAAAACCCCCGCCGGACTGGTGCGGGTCAAGGTAGGCGGTCCCGAGGCCATTAAATCGGTGATCGAGGAGAGACGCAAGGCCAATCCCGATGTTCTGGTGATCTCCGCCGGAGACCAGATCACCGGCAATGCCTCCAACTACGACAACTTCCACGGTGAGGCTGATGCCGCCCTCCATGGCATGTACAAAACCGATTTCTATGTTTACGGCAACCATGAGTTTGACCATGGGGGCAAGGGACTCCGGACTTATGTGGATTTCATGAAGAAGCTAAGCCCGCAGTCTGTGCTCCTGAACTCCGATATGACCGTGGGGCCGGACAGCCCGCTTAACGGGGAAAACGGCGTCACCGAAGCCTTCCGGGAAATTCAGGGCCATACCGTGGCCTTCTACGGCGTCACCACCGGGAAGAAAATCACTCACAGCTCCAGCCCGGATCCGGACATGAAGTTTGCCGAAACCGTGCCCCTCATTAACGAAATGACCGCCAAACATAACGATGTGGCCAAGATCCATGTGCTGGTAACCCACCAGGGGGTTATTGCCGACAGAACCAATGCCGCTCTTTTGAATGACGTGGACATTATCGTAGGCGGCGACTCCCACAGTCTCTGCGGCGATTTCTCCAAATACGGCTTCAAGGGCGAGTGCACCTACCCCATGACCCGCACCAACGCCACCGGGCACAAGATCTGCGTGGTGCAGGCTAATGAATACGGCAAGATCATCGGGGATCTCAAGGTTTCCTTTGACAAGGACGGCCATGTGCTGAAGTGCGAAGGCACTCCTTATATGCCGCTCTGGACGGATTCCGCTCAGCTTAAGGGCGTGCCCAAGTCTCCCGAGGGCAAGAAGATTGCGGAAGCTGAAATCAAGGGCCTTATCGATCAGCCGGACAGCCCCTTCATTGAAGCCCGGCCCAATGATACGGCCACCAAGGCTCTCCAGCCGTACCGCGATGCCATCAAGGCCAAATTCACCACTCTGGGCCAGGCGGTTCAGGACACCTGCACCACCCGCTATCCCACCGACGAATGCGTCATCAAAAACGCTCAGAGCCCCTTCGGATCGGAAACCTGCAAGGTATTCAGCAAGGTATTCCTGGATGAACTCGGCGGCGACATTTATCTCGGAAACTCCGGCATGTTCCGGGTGGACATGGAGGAAGGCGACTTCACTGACGGCGATCTGCTGGCCATTATCCCCTTCAGCAATGAACTTAAGGAAGTGAAGCTTACCGGAAAGGAATTCGTGGACGTGCTTAATCAGGTAATCCGCTACATCAATGCCGATGTTGCGGCCCGGGATGGCGGCACTCCCTGCGGCTGGGGCTTCACCTATGCCATGAAGATGAGCGGCGACACTCCGGTAACCGAGGTGATGTTCACTGACGCCAGCGGAAAATCTCAGCCCATCAATCTGAAAAAGACCTACCGGGTGCTGACCACCGACTACGTGCTCCGGGGCAAGGACGGCTTTGCTCTTCTCAAGAAGAAAAAGGCCGGCCCCGTCAAGGGCATCGATGCCCCCGTGGTAAAGGAGTATCTCCGGAAGCATGGTTCCTTCCCCGAACTCAGCGCCGAGGAGCTTAAGACCATTACCTCCTTCACTGAGTAAGGCGGCAGCTTCCGGAGTAACCGGAGCTTAAGGAACAGAGCCCTTCTTTACGGAAGGGCTTTTTTATTTCGGGAAGACGGAAACAGGAGCGCGGGAGGCACGCGGAGCGGCAGGAGAAATCTCCGCCGGAAAAAAACAGCTTACCTCTGCTCCGCAGCAATGCCGTTCTCAGCAAGATAATCCCGGATAGCCTTCATGGCCTCGTCGGACAGCAGAAACTTCCACTTCCAGGCATTGCTTTGCGCCTCAATTTCCTCAAGCCCCAGCGTATCCGTTAAAAAGGCGGTGATCTCCATTTGGCGGCGGACGTTTTCATAAATCATCTCAAGTCCCCGGGATGTGGGAGCAAGGACGCCGTCCGAACCGATTTTTTCCAGAAGGCCCTGCTTCTCCATGATGCGGGCATCTTCCTCGATGCTTTCCAGACTCATTCCGGTTGCTTCCGAAATGCCTTCCATGGAGGGAGTCTCATTATCCTCAAGTTCCAGATAGATGAGATCAAAAAGATACCCGCCGTTCTCTTCAAGGACGCTGGGCAGGGACGGAAACAGAAAATTTATCTCCGTCTCCGGCATATCCCGGTCAAGGTGATGCTCCGCGGCATAGCGGGTAATCCCCTCCAGGGCCTTGCGCCTGATGACATTTCTTATGCGGGCTGCATTACGGCAGGCCTCCAGAGGGGGCAACTTCAGAACTCCGGCCAGAAATGCCGCAATGCTGACATGCCATGAGACCGTGTCCGCTGCGGCCCATCTGCCGGGGTAGGAGAGCTCCAGAAGACCCTCGTCCAGAACCAGAAACCCATAATACTGCAGATCCTCCAGGACTTTTGCGGTCTCTTCGGGATCCGCGCTGAGCTCATGAATCAGATCCTCCGGGGTGATATCCCGGCCCTGTTCCTCGGTAAGCCGGTACAGCGCCACAAGGTAATCCTCTCCCCCCGGAATGTCATGAGGAAGGTGGGACATATCATCAGGATCGCGCATAAGATCTCCTTTAAGCTACAGCTCCGCAGCAATGCCGTTCTCGGCAAGAAAAGCCCGGATGGCCTTCAGGGCCGCCCCGGACAGCAAAAACTTCCATTTCCAGGCATTCTTCTGGGCCTCAATATCTTCAAGGCCCAGGGTAAATTTCAAAAATGAGGTGATCTCCATATGGCGGTTTGCGAGGTCATAAATTATCTCCAGTCCCCGGGGCGTCGGGGTGAGAACGCCGTCAGAACCGATTGTCTCCAGAAGGCCCCGCTCTTCCATTTTGCGGGCTTCCCGCTCAGCCATACCGAGGCGCATCCCGGTGAATTCCGAAATGCCTGCAATGGTGGGAGTTTCATGATCCTCAAGCAGCAGATAAAGGGGATCAAAAAGATACCCGTAGTTCTCATCAATGGTACGGGTCAGAGACGGAAACAGCAAATTCATTTCCGTCTCCGGGATAATCCTGTCAAGGTTATGCTTCCGGAGATAGCGGGAAATCCCCTTAAAGGTCTCCCGCCTCATGACATGTCTGATCCGGGCCGCATTACGGCAGGCCTCCTGCGGGGAGAGCTTCAGAACTCCGGACAGAAATGCCGCGGCGCGGGCATGCTTCACGAGAGTAAATTCCGCCTCCTCTTGGCCAAAGGAGGTGAGAGTGAGAAAGCCCTCGTCCAGAACGAGATACTCACAATCCTGAAGCTCCGCGAGGACTTCCGCGGCCTCTTCGGGATCGGATCTGAGCTCATGAATAAGATCCTCCGGGGTGATATCCCGCCCCTGTTCCCCGGTAAGCCGGTACAGGGCCGCGAGGTAATCGCAGGCTCCCAGACTGTCTAAATGAGACTGCAGCCGGGGAGCGTCATCATAGTCATCGTCAAAGGCAGCATCATCAAAGGCTGCGCCATCAAATACAGGGGCATCAAGGTTCACCGGTTCCCCACTCCGCTTTAATGCCGTTCTCATCATTAAAATCCCGGATGGCCTTCATGGCCTCGTCGGACAGCAGAAACTTCCACTGCCAGGCGTTCTCCTGGGCTTCCTCCTCTTCAACCTCCAGAGTAAATTGCAAAAACTCGGAAATCTGCATCTGGCGGATAAAGATCTCATTCATGGTCTCCCGCCCCAGGGGAGTGAGGACAAGCTCAGCGTCATCAGCTGAAACCTGCTCCAGAAAGCCCCGCTCCGCCATCAGATGCGCCTCCTCCCGCACATCGGGAAGCTTCATGCCGCAGTATTCCGCAATGCGGGCCATGGTGGCAGAGCCGTAATTATCAATGGTGAGATACAGGGGATCAAACAGATAGCCGTAGCGGTTCTCAAGGCATGAGGTGAGAGACGGAAACAGAAAAATGAGATCCTCCTCCGGAAGCTTATGCTCGAGATCATGTTCCTCCACGTAGTCGTAAAGCTCGGCGAGGGCATCCCTTTGAATGACATTTCTGATCCGGGCCGCATTCCGGCAGGACTCCAGCGGGGACAGCTTAAGAACTCCGGCGAAAAATTCAGAAATGCGGGCATGCCTGGCCAGGGCAAACTCCGCATTCGCCCGGCCAGATGAGGTGAGCGTGAGAAAACCCTCTTTAAGAGCCATCAAATCTCGTTCCTGAAAGATTTTGAGACACCTGGCCGCCTCCGCGGGATCCGCATCAAGTTCCCTGATAAGATCCTCCGGGGCGATCTTCCGGCCCTGCTCCTC
>NZ_JBGVBR010000419.1:0-2782 GCF_045225735.1 Succinimonas sp.
GACTGATAAAAGACGGGAGCAGGCTATGGAGGTTTACGGGAAGCTCTGTCAGAAACGGGATCCCCGGAAGGCTGTCTCGGCTATGCCGGGTTCCTGGCGGAGACCGCAAAAGGCAAACAGGAAGTTAACACGGCTCTGGCGCTTCTGGACAGAACCTGCAGTCTTGCAGGGCAGGGGGAGCTCTGTCAAAACGCCGGAAAGCTCCGGGAAAAGATCCTCGGCAGGACTCCGGACAAGGCAAATTCCGCAAAGAAGCCTCCGGAGCAGAAAGCGGCCCCGGCTCCTGTTCCGGAGGCTCCCGAAAAGCTCCGGGAAGCCTGCAGCCAGGAGGACACCGCGGCCTGCCTGAAACTGGGCGCTTATTATGAGCATGACGAGGGACTCCTGCCTGATAAAAGACGGGAACAGGCCATGGAGGTTTACGGGAAGCTCTGTCAGAAACGGGATCCCCGGGGCTGTCAGGAATTCCGCCGGCTTAAAAACGCCCTGGGGAGGTAGCAGCAGCCAGCGCTGCTGAAAACGCAGAACCGTTTTCCGGAAGATTACCTCCCGACCAGGCTTCCGGCAGGAGATCCGGTTTTACCAGAAAAGAGAGCAATGCCATGTATCCACCGCCCATAAACCACCAGCGCCATCCGGGCTGCGCGGAAGCCTTGTTAGTGGTACTGCCATTTGTCATATTCGGAGCGTTATTATATTTAGCCATCGACATGGAGGAAGAAAAAGAGCGGCGGGCCAGAACGCATGTGCCGGATAAATTTCTCTGCGGCAGAGGGATCGACTGTCATCTCGCCGGTTTAAAAGATTATCGGGCCGGGAATTACGAAGACGCCGCCCGGCTTTTGGCCACTGGCTGTGAACATAACTATCCCGCAAGCTGCACCCTCTGGGGGCGCATGGCTCTTGACGGAAAAAATCCTTCCGCCACCCCGGCGGAGGGGCAGCGCTATTTCAAAATAGGATGCCAGAAGAGGGAGCCTGATTCCTGCCATTTCCTGGCCGACACCTATTACCGGCATTTCCTAAACCGTCCGGAAGGCATGGATATAGTGAGATGGGCCTGGCCCAGATCCTGCGAACTGGGATCTCCGGAAGGCTGTCTCGGCTATGCAGGGTTCCTGGCGGAGACCGCAAAAGGCAAACAGGAAATTAATGCGGCTCTGGCGCTTTTGGACAGAACCTGCAGTCTCGCGGGGCAGGGGGAGCTCTGTCAAAACGCCGGAAAACTCCGGGATAAGATCCTCGGGGTAACAAACAGCAAAGCGGATTCCGAGAAGGAAACCCCGGAGCAGGAAGCCGTCCCGGCTCCTGTTCCGGAAACGCCTGAAAAGCTCCGGTAAGCCTGCAGCCAGGAGGACACCGCGGCCTGCCTGAAACTGAGTGCTTATTATGAGCATGATGAGGGACTCCTGCCTGATAAAAGACGGGAACAGGCCATGGAGGTTTACGGGAAGCTCTGTCAGAACCGGGATCCCCGGGGCTGTCAGGAATTCCGCCGGCTTAAAAACGCCTTGGTGAGGCAACCGGAAGCTTTACGGAATAATCAGTTAAAGACAAAAAAGGGGCGATAACGGCAAATGAGATATCAGAGACCGGGATCGGTGATTTTTGGTAAATGCTTCGCTATTGCTTTCATAATTTTTGTCCCTCTGGGGCACTGCCTGCTTCAAAATGCGATGGATCTCCATAATGACTTGGAACGGGAGCAGGCTGAAAGAAGACGTCCTCCTATGGAAAACAGCGACTGTCAGGTTCTTTTCCGGGTGCGGAAGCTGCGCGTATATCTCCATGCCTTTACCGAGGCGGAAATAAGCTGCCAGCAGGGCTATGCCTTTTCCTGCATCATGCGGGGATTCCTGGCTCTGGAGTACGGGGAGATCATGAATGAGATGGCTGAAGCCCGGAAGACGGCGGAAGAATATTTTAAGAAGGGCTGCGCCAAAAAGGATTACCCGGTCTGCCGCGTAATTTCGGAAACCCGCCGGGACGGCCGGCCCCGGGATCTTCAGGATGAGGACAGGATTAAAACCGGGATCCTGATAATGGGGTGCGAGCTGGGAAGCCCGTTAGCCTGCGGGGATGCGGCCCGGACGGTTTTTAACGCCGGGGACTATGAGAAGGCCCGGGTCTATGGCGCCCGAGGCTGCGCCATGAAGGATCGCAAAGGGAATCCCTATCTGGATCCCCCAAGCTGCCGGTACCGGAGCCTCGCCCTGAAAAAGCTTGCGGAGACTGCCCCCGGAACCGGGACAGCGAGAGCCCCGGCAAACAGCATAATTGAAAAAACAGGAACAGCAGATGAGATTTGAAAGACCGAGATCGGCAAAACTAGGAAACTTATTCTGGAGTGTGTTCATAATTTGTTTAGCGCTTGGCTACTTTCTGATCCGGAATGCCATGGAGATGCAATATAAGTTAGAGCGCCAGGAGTTTGAAAGCTATAAAAGCAACTGGATAAACGAAGACTTTCAAAGTGTTTTCAGGATGCGGGAGCACGGCGTGTTTCAGATGGCCTTTACCGATGCGGAACGAATCTGCCAGGAAAAAGGCTACGCCGCTTCCTGTCTCCTGCGGGGACTTCTGGCTCTGGATCCCGGTGATGCCAAGAATGATCCGGAGACGGATCGCGCCATCGCGGAAAAATATTTTAAGATGGGCTGTCAGGGGGAAGAGTTCCCGGTCTGCCGCGTAATTTCGGAAACCCGCCGGGACGGCCGCCCCCGGGAGACACGGGATGAAGAAAGAATTATCACCCTAAATTTCGTGGAATGGTATGGTGTCT
>NZ_JBGVBR010000420.1:0-2568 GCF_045225735.1 Succinimonas sp.
CTTTCCGGGAGTGGCTGGGGCTATAACGAGGTTAAGAAATGGCTTGCAGGTGAAGATGTCCCTCTCCCGCAGGAATCACCGGCTCTACCCGGCGCCGCAGGTTTTCTTCCCTACAGCTTTGCCGGAGAAAAATACACGGATATTACTGCTCTGGTGCGTGCTCTTCTGGCCAATCCCGCGGAAGGAATGCAGGAAACCGGGAAGGGCATTCTGACTCATCATTTCGGGCTCTTTGACAGCAAGGCGGAACAGATCTGCCGGGATGCCGAAAACGGCATTCGGAACAGTCTCGATGATGCCGGAGCCCGGGATGTTTTTTACCGGGCAATGTATGCTTTGGCTCCGGAGATGAAGTCGGTGTTCTGCGCCGGCCGGGAGTTTAAGGGCTTAAGGGAGCTGGGAGAAGCCTCCTTTGAAGCTGCCTCTTCCGGAAACAGGGATTTTGCCGCGGAGCTCGGCAAGCTTCTGGACAGCATTCTGGAGTTCTATGCCGGCAGCATTCTTAAAAATCCTGCAGCGGTTACCGTCCTGAAAAGCGCCAAGGATATTATTTCCCGTTACAAATATTCCGGTCTTCAGCTATGCTGGATTATCGGCTATGCATTTTCCAAAAGACGCGCCCTTATGATTCACGGGCAGATCTTTGCGGGTTCCCGGGATCTCATGCTTTATCTTAAAAAGCTGGAAACCGAACAGGGCAGCCCGGCGCTTGCCAAATACATCGAGGAAGCAAGCGCGGAGCTCTCGTTTTTTGCTTCCTGCCATCCCGACAGTCAGGTGCGGCGTTACCTTAGCGAGGTTCTGGACGAGCTTAACCGGGCGATTTTCGGGAAGGGGGAGCTTTCCTTCAAAAACGCCAAAGCCTTTGATGAATACATCGCAAGGCTTCTTCAGGAAAAGCAGACCTACCAGATCCGCCGCCTGCTCTCGGACTACGGCACGGCCCTCAAGGAGGTCTCTGAAAAGATCTGGCGCTCTTCTTCATACGACAATCTTGTTAAAATCGCGGGGGGCTTTGTTCCCTTTGATGAACTCCTTTTTGCGAATCAGGGGGATCTTAAGGACTATCTCAGAGATCTTCTGGAAAAGCATCAGAGCACTCCGGAGTTTTTCCGGGAGTATGTGAAAATCCACGGCAGCGCTCTGGAAAAGGCTGCAGCTGTTCCGGAGCTCTCCCGGGTTGCCGGTACTGTCCTGAATCTTGGCCATGCGGCTGTTTCTCCCCAGGAATGCATTACCGTAAGAGGTGTCCGCTATCCCACAGTACCGCCCCTGAATGCCCGGGAAGGTGATTACATCAAGTTCGGCGTCTATCCCTACGACGAGGAAGGCAACGCTGCTCCTATTGAATGGCTGGTGCTTAAGGTGAAGGATCATGAAGCCCTCCTGATCACCCGTTACGGCATTGACTGCCGGCCTTATCATCATGAGAGCTCCGCGGTTACCTGGGAAAGCTGCGATCTCCGGAAGTGGCTTAACAAGGTTTTCCTGAAAACCGCCTTCGACAAGGAAGAGCTCATGCGCATCAAGGTGTCGGATCTCTGGAATGACCGCAATCCGGACTATGATACCCCCGGCGGAAACCGCACCCAGGATGCGGTGTTCTGTCTCAGCATTGCGGAGACCCGGGAATTTTTTGCCGATAACGCCGAAAGACAGTGCGAGCCCACCCCCTATGCCCGCCAGCGGGGAGCCTGGGGAGACACCGGAAACAACTGCTGCTTCTGGTGGAACCGGTCTCCGGGACGCTATGAGAACTATGCTGCTCTGGTGCGCACCGACGGCGTGCCTTCCCTGTTCGGGATCCGGGTCAGCTTTGACTACGATGCCGTGCGTCCGGCTCTCCGCATCATGCGTTAGCCCCGGGGGAATGCTATGAGAGTAAGTCCGAGCTGCGCTGCCTGTCTTTGGGAACGGCAGAAGCGGAAAACTCCGGATCCGGATTACCTGGCCCGGGTGAGGGAAATTATCGACACCCGGAAAGAGGACGACACCGCCCCTTATCTGGTTTATCTTTTTGCAGAGGCCCATGAGAAGTTTTTCGGGAAACCGCCGTCCTTCCGGGATGTCAAGAAGCGGTACAACGACTGCGTGCTCAGGCTGGAACCCGATATTCGGAGCAGGATTGCGGCATCCCCGGATCCCCTGGCGGCCGCTCTGGCTTTTGCGCGGGCCGGAAATTATATTGATTTCGGAGCCCTGGAAAAGGTGGAGCAGGATACTCTTTTAACCCTTCTGGACACGGCATCTCTCAATGAACGGGATCTTCCGGCCTACCGGGAGTTTTTAAGAGCCTGCCGCGCGGCTGAGAGCTTTCTCCTTATCGCCGATAACTGCGGGGAGATCGTTCTTGACAAGCTCTTTCTGGAAGAGCTCCGGAAATCATTTCCCAGGCTTTCCTGCGCGGTCATGGTACGGGGATCCGAGGTGCTTAATGACGCCACCCGCGAGGATGCGGAGCAAGCGGGAATGGGCAAGGTGGCGGAAATCATTTCCAGCGGCGCCGCTGCGGCCGGCGCGATTTACCGTCTCATGTCTCCGGAGGCCCGGAACGCTCTGGACACCGCA
>NZ_JBGVBR010000421.1:0-7670 GCF_045225735.1 Succinimonas sp.
GCTGTTGCCCCAGACGTTTTTGTATACCGCAGTTTGAATGCCGGCCCGGGAGAGCTTTTTAAGCGCTCTGGTTACCGTTTCCGCATACTTGTCCTCGGTGGTGACGTAGGTGTAGCGCAGAAGATCGCTGATGCCGTCAGCGGCATCCCGAACCCCGGTGCCGTTTTCCCGGGAACGCTTCAGTATTTTCCGGGTCAGACTGTCCCGGCTTTTCAGGCGGTGCTCCAGTCCGTCCAGCCGGACATCGGCGTTTTCCAGCGAGGTGAGGATGCCGGTGATCTCCGGTTCCTCCAGAGCCGCCCGGGTCAGAAATTCGTCAGCTACCGTTGCGGCGCTTTCTTCAGTGTTTTTGCGGCGGAGAACCTGAGGGATGGCGGGGATTTTGGAGGAGCCCGGCCGGACAATTTTGCCGGTATCGCCAGAAGCGGCGCCGCCGGTGGCCAGGGTCAGCAGGAAAAGGAAGAAGGGAATGGCTCCCGTGAACTTGTTCTTTAAGAGCTTGGTGATTTTCCAATTCATAGGCGCTTGTCCTGTTCCGCTTACCCGAGGGTGATAACGTATGAAGCCGGCCGGGGTTACAGAAAAATACAGAAAAAATGATGTCTCACTTTTTCCCTGCTGGTATTCCAGTTGCTATTCCCTGGTCACGGCCGCAAGGATTCTTCCCTTAGGTTAAATGCGGGCGGTTTTCCCAAAATTAAAGACCTCCGGGGAAAATGTTTTCAGATGGCGGGAGCCGGCCCCGGTTTCGGGCTCCGGAGGAGGCGTATTTGCCGCTCGGAATCGTCTGCTCCCGATTATTACGGGAAATCCTGCGGAATTCCGGCAAAAGCCGGCAATTTCTGGCAAAATAGCGCAGGTTTCGTATTTTTGGGTATCCGGTTTGATTTTTCCGGCGCTGCTTCCGGTATAGGAGCTCTTATGAGATTACAGTATTTTCTTCTGCCGTTATTCCTTTTTGCTTTGGAGGCCCCGGCCTCCGACCTTTATCAGGCGTATTTCAAGTGCGCCGAGGAGCATGTCATTGCCGTGCCGGATACCCCGGAGGAACCGGACGTTCTGGCTCTTATGAAGGTTTTTCAGAAGGAGTTTCCTGCAGCCCTCACCGGGGCATATCTCGAGAAGGCCGCCGCCGGCAAGCTGTCTCAGGAGGAACAGGAGCGGCTTAACAAAGGCGTTTTTGCCACGGACGAGGATGATGACGGCAATGAAGTCATGGCCCTGGTCTGGAATGATGCCGGGAACCGCAAGCTTCTGGGAGTGCGTTTTCATATCATGGCGGATGTGCTCTATGATGAAAAGGTGTGCTTCTACAGCTACGATCCCCAGTCCCGCGAGCTTAAAACCGTTTCAAACGAGCTCACCTCCTTCCGGCCGCCGTATGCTTCAGCCGCCGGAGCGGTTAAGAGCTACTATGCTTTTGATGAAAACAGCGCCGAGATCATGAATGAAAACGTGGACGGTCTGCAATTCGGGATGGTAAGCGTTTTTGCCCGAGAAGGGGCGAGCTTCCGCTTCCGGGGCGCCCGGATCCTCCTGCCGGCAAAAAAAGTCCGGGAGGTCAAAAAAATGAATCCGGCCTTCTATGCCTTTTACGATATTGACGGCGACGGCAATTCCGAGCTTATTTTCAGCGACAAAAAGCATGCCCGGGAAAAGATCTTGTTTGTGACTCCTAATGCGGATTTGGGCAGCAGCAAGATTGCTCTCCCGGCAGCGCTGTCCTGGCAGCCCTTGCTGGGACTGGAATCCTGGCAGTGATGCGGGGCTCCCGGGACGATTGCAAAACCTGCTTGCAGGCTTAAGAGCAGTCCCGGGGGCTTTATTTATCAGGCCCGGTTATGTTTTTCTGCTCCGGACGGAAGACGGAGCATGGCGTAAAAACACAACACACAGAAATCAGTACCTGAATCCAATAAACGAACCACTGACGGGAGAACAGACAAATACAGGAAGAAGAAGGAAATGCTGAACGCTTTAGAATGGTTGCGGGGGCCGGATTTGAACCAACGACCTTCGGGTTATGAGCCCGACGAGCTACCAGACTGCTCCACCCCGCGTCTCTGAACGGTGCATATAATGCCATAAAATTCCCAAAGGTCAACAAATTTTTTACAAAAAATTTAAAAAAGCGTTTTCAGGCGGGAAGGCTCCGGTCAGCCGGGATTTCAGCGCGGAGAGCGCGTGGTACTGAAAATGCATGGGAAAATGCGGGTGACGCTTTAGGATCTTTAAGGATTTCCGCTTTCGGGATAAAATACCCCTCGTTCAGTTTGGAAAATGCTCATGAAAATTTCGTTATTCCCTTTGTTACTCCTGCTTCCGGCGTCGTTTCTGGCGGCGGAGGACTTTATGTCTCCGGCTCCGCCTCCGGAGCTGGGGGAAAATCTCACCAGCTACCGCACGGCGCAGCAGAAGACCGAAAAGAGGCAGCGGGCGGAGCAGGAGGCCCGGAGCCGGGACAGGAAGCAGACTCCCGCAGAAAAAACCGGGAAGGGCACAGCATCGGAGGCGCCGGATGCTCCTCCCCTCAAGGAGCTTTACTTAAGCTACAAATATGTGCCCAATAAAAAGGTTTTTGTCTATAAGCACGGGGAAACTCTTATCAGACTGGTGGACAGTCATAACCGGCCGGTGCCGGTGGCCCGGGTGCAGGTGGAGAAATCGGGCTTTCAGGTTTTTGGCAGCAAGGACGGCACCGTGAAAATCACCTACCACGGAAACGGGATTCCCAGCGCCAAGCTTAAGGTCACCCGCAAAGGGGATTTGGATAAGCCCCTGATTTTTGTGCTGAAGTACAATGAGTACCGGCAGGAGCTGCGCAGCATCGAGGAGGTAAAGATATAAATGAAGGGATCTTTGCGTCCGGGATTCTCACGGCCCCTGAGAATTTTTGCCGTTCTCCTGTCCTCCTTGGCTGTTCTTCCGGTTCCGGCCTTTGACGAACCGGCGCCGCCCCCGGAGCTGGGGGATACCCTTACCTCCTATCGCACCCGCCAGCAGCTAGAGGACGGAGCGATGCGGGAATCCGGAGGAGAGGTTCCCAGTACCCCCCGGCGTCCTAAAAGAGTCTACCGGCAGGATGAAAACGGCAACATCGTCATGGTGGAGGAGAATGCTCCGGAGCTTTCCGCGGAAAAGCGGCCCGAGAGCGGCGGAAGCCAGACTCCCCAGAAGCGGGTTATTCGTCCGAAGCTTCAGGAGCACCGGGAGTTTTCCTACGAGCCTAATCATCAGTTTCCGTTATACCGGAATGCCATTCTGGTATTCAGTGTGGAGGATAAGGGCGGATACCCCTGGGAGATCGCCCGGGCCGAGGTGTCCAACCAGTATCTCCGGGCGGTGCCGTCAGAGGATGGCAAAACGGTGACGGTATCCGCCACTACCCATCAGAAACAGGCCATGGGCAAGGTAAAGCTGTTTCTGGACGGCGTCAGATCTCCCCTGGAGTTTATTATCTCCAGCCGGGAAGACAAAATGGCTGACGAGTACTATGTGAAGGTTTCCGTGCCCAATCCGGCTCCGGGGAACGCCAACCGGAATTCCGGCTATACCAATATGAAGATATCAGCCCGTGCCAGAAATTCCTTTGACCGGGACGGCACCTCCGGCAAGGGCGGCATGCAGGAGAGCGCGCCCGCTCCCCAGAGCGCCGGGCTTTTCGGGATCACCGTGGTCAGCGATAACAGCGTGTCACCGGATTCCATCAGGGCCACCAGCGATCTGTTACGGGAGGTATTGACAGAACATGCCGGGAAGTAAAACGCTATTTGCGCCGGGGCTCCTTTTTAAGCTGGCAGCCCTGACTTTCGTCTGCTGGGGCTTCTGGGGCAGTCAGGCCCGGGCCGGGGAGGTCATTGAGCCCTGCGACGGCCACTGGCGGGATTACGCCTACGACACCAAGATCATGAAACGCTACAAGCCCTATGCCAAATGCGTGCGGTGGACGGCGCATCAGTTTGAGCTTCCCGAGGAGCTCCTGTACTCCATTATTTACGTGGAGCGGGGGGATGTGAACGGGAAGTGCATGACCAACAATAACGGCACCGAGGACTGCGGTCCCGCGCAGATCAACGACGTCAGGCTGGGAGAAATAAAGCGCTTTGATCTCAGCAAAGACGACATGAAGGACAGTCCCTGCCGCAATATCTGGGTTATGGGCTACCTTATCCGCCGGGAAATCGAGAAGGCTGGCGGCGATATCTGGAAGGGGGTGGGGAACTACCACTACCACTATTCCGTCAATCAGACCATCCATGATCGCTATGTGAAGCTGATATCGGATGCCTGGAGAACCCTGAATCATAACGTGGCCGTGCGCTGCGGCCGCTGAGCCGGGGGGCTGCCGTTTCCCGATCCGGCCCGGGGCTGCGGCGTTTCAGGTTTTCAGAAGTTCTTCGGGCCGGCCTAACAGATGTGGCTCAGCATATGGGGCTTTTTTGCTGAAAATTTGATGTCCATCAATGATTTTCTGAAAACAATCCCGCTTTTTCTGTTAATGTTCAGAATTTTCGGGCTCCGGGAGGGCTATAATGGACAGGATCAGTTTTGTAATCTGATCCTGTTTCGCGCGTCCGTCCGTTTTTGTTTTCCCGGAGGGGCGCCAGGGGGCTCATAATGGCAGAGAATCAGTTCAGGCCGTGGCAACAATCCTATCCTGCGGATGTTCCGCCGGAGGTGGATACCCGTGTCTTTAATTCTCTCCTGGACATGTATGAGTTTTCCTGCGAAAAGTATCCTGACAGAGTCGCCTACATCAGCATGGGACACTCCATCACCTACCGGGAGCTCAATGAAAGGGCCAGAAGCTTTGCCGCCTATCTGCAGAATGTGTTCGGGGTAAAGAAGGGGGACTGCATCGCCCTCATGCTGCCCAACATCATTCAGTATCCGGTATCCCTGTTCGGGGCGCTCTTGGCCGGAATGGTGGTGGTGAACGTCAATCCTCTTTACACCCCCAGCGAGCTCGTGCATCAGCTTCGGGACTCCAAAGCCCGCATTATCGTGGTTATTTCCAATTTCGCCCATACGCTGCAGAAGGCTCTTCTGGAGATTTCTCTGGACAGGATCATCGTTACCAACATCGGAGACGAGTGCGGCGCTCTCAAGGGCTCTCTGGTTAACATCGCCGTTAAGTATATCAAGAGACTGGTGCCTTATTTTAAGCTTCCCGATGCCGTGACCTATAAAACGGTGCTGGCCCTGGGAGCCGAATATCCCTATACCCGGCCTCTGGTTTCCCGGGAGGATCTGGCTTTCTTGCAGTATACCGGCGGAACTACCGGCACGGCCAAGGGCGCCATGCTGACTCATCACAACATTCTGGCCAATGTGGAGCAGGCTCTGGGCATGTACGGCCCGGTGCTCCGGGAAGGGGACGAGTATGTGGTGACCGCCATTCCCCTTTATCACGTCTTTGCTCTTACCATTAACTGCATGGTGTTCTTCCGGCTGGGAGGCACCTCGCTTCTTATTCCGGATGCCCGCAAAATCAAGAGTCTGGTCAGGGAGCTCCGCGGCTTTAATCCCACCTGTCTTACCGGCGTAAATACCCTGTTCGGGGCTCTTATTGACAACAAGGAGTTTTGCGCCATGCATCTTTCCCGGCTCCGGCTGGTTATCGGGGGCGGCACTTCGGTGCAGAAGGGGGTGGAGCAGCGCTGGTTTACCAATACCGGACTTCATATTCTGGAGGGCTACGGCCTTACGGAATGCTCTCCTTTGGTGGCGGTCTGTCCTCATAACATCAGCGAGTACAACGGCACCATCGGAATTCCGGTGCCCTCCACGGAGGTGATTATCCGGGGGGATGACGGTTCCGTCATTACGGAGCCCGGCATTCCCGGAGAACTGGAGGTGAAGGGGCCGCAGGTCATGAAGGGCTATTTCGGGAGAGAGGTGGCCACCCGTAATACCTTTGACGGGGAGTATCTCAAAACCGGAGACATTGCCTGCTGGGCCAACGACCGGGGCTTCATCAGAATCGTGGAGCGCAAGAAGGATCTTATTCTGGTATCCGGTTTTAATGTTTATCCCACGGAGATCGAGGACGTCATTTCCCTGCATCCCAACGTGGCTGAGGTGGCGGCCATTGGCGTGCCCAGTAAGCACAGCGGCGAGGCGGTGAAGGTATTTATCGTCAGAAGAAACAAGGCTCTCACCGAGGAAATGGTTAAAACCCTCTGTCGGAAGCATCTCACCAATTACAAGGTTCCCAAATACATCGAATTCATCGACAAAATGCCCAAGACCAATATCGGCAAAATTCAGAAGAAGGCGCTGCGGGCCATGGAATACCAGAAGCGGGGCATCAAGCTCGATCAGAATGGGAAGCCGGTGCTGCCAGAGACTGATACCGGGAGCGACAAGGGCAAATAACAGCGGGAAATCACGGTTTTTTTTACGGCAGAAACCGGGAACAGAACAGTGCAGAGCAGTTTTTTTGGAAACGGATCAAAAAAATCACCGAAGATCCTTTGAAATACTAACCATGGAAACGTTTTCAGGTTAAAATATGGGAAGTGTTGGATGCCCATTGGGCAATAGTAATCTAATAATTAATCTCCTTAATATCCGGTGGGACAAAAAATGAGAAAACAAAACGGCTTTACGCTTATTGAGCTTGTAGTGGTAATTGTTATTCTGGGCATTCTGGCAGCCACTGCCGCCCCGAAATTCATGGATCTGCAGAAGGACGCCCGCATCAGCGCCGCTAACGGTCTGGCCGGAGCTATCAAGAGCTCTATCAGCATGACCTACAGCAAGGCAATTCTGGCTGGCAAGGATAAGGCTGCTTCTGGTTCGTATGTTTGTAATTCCGGCGCCGCTACTGCCGAATGCACATCCTCCAGTGCTGATGCAGTAGAGCTTGCTTACGGCCGTCCTGCTGCAACAGCTAAAGGTATCATTAATGCTGTTGATATTGATGCTGAAGCAAAGCCGTCTGGCACTACTGCATCTACTAAAGAGTGGAATTATAGTATTTTTGCGGCATCGGGTGAGAATCCTGCTGGTATTGGTATTTGGCAGGTTGGTTCCGCTGAGGTTACCAGTGCATCTGTTGGTTGCGGCGTTTATTATGAGGCTTCCGCCTCTGCTACCGCTGCGCCTAAGGTAACTGTGTTAACCACTGGCTGCTGATTAGCGGTTTCTTAAAGTATACCGTTTCTGATAATAAGAAGGCCTGCGTATTTGCAGGCTTTTTTATGCCCGGAGGATTTACGGGATGTTTAGCCGTCCGGAAGCGGAAGCAGGCGGATGTCCTGCTGATTGTTACGGAGGGGCAAGGGGAAGAAGCAATGCGAAACACCTTGCGGGTTACTTTTCTGGGAATGGGCTTAAGCAGGTTTTTGCGGTGATCTTTGTTTTTAGGGCAAGGAAATTGACTTTTACCGGTTATTCAGCAAAAATATATTAGTGATATTGTATTTAAAGAGTTATTAGAACAGTAATAAGCCTTAGGAATAAAATGAATTATACCTATGTTGATAATGCCGCAGGATTAGACAGCATGCTGGAATGCTTAAGCAAGGCTGCGGTGATTGCCTTTGATACAGAATTTTTTCGGGTGGTGACATTTTTTCCGAAGCTGGCGCTGTTTCAGCTGGCGGCCGGAGGCGAGATCTTTCTGGTGGATCCCTTTGCGGTAAACTTTTCAAAGCTCCTGTCGT
>NZ_JBGVBR010000422.1:0-3268 GCF_045225735.1 Succinimonas sp.
CGCGCCGGGATTATTTCGATCCCCGTCCGCGGACTCGAACCATTCGCTGGACTTCTTGTAGCGCTGATCCTCCGGCACCTCCTCAATCTTGCTGATGAGGGTGTCCGTATCCCGGAGCAGCGACAGAATGTTCCCGAACACTTCATCCTGGTTCCGGATATTGCCGGTGATCTCGGAATGATTTCCGGCAATCACGAAGGTGCCGGTATTATCCCCGTCCTTCAGCAGGATTTCGTTGCGGGGCGACAGCTCCTGATAGACGATGGTCTCGTTAACCTTTTCGATAAAGGGGTTAACATGGAGCGAACTGCCGGAGTAGGTATCCAGAGTCAGGTACTGGATAATTTCCCCCAGAGAGGCGGAGGAAATGTCATTGGTGGACACGAAGGTCTTGACGTTTTTATCGATGATGATGAGAGGCACCCGGGCCACGGAGAGCCGGCCGTAGGTATCATATTCCTTCTTGCTTACCGGAATGGAGGCGCGGTGATTGCCGGTGATAATCAGAATGCCGTTCCGGAAGTAGTTGATTCTGGTGAGATCCTGCACAAAATGAGCCACGGCCTCATCGGTAAACTGCATCACCTTGTCGAAATTGAATTCCTTCTGGCTGGGATCAATGCGGTTTTCCACCGGAACGGCAAAGGGGGCGATGCCGGAGCCGGTGATAATCTGCACGAAGAAGTTCTTGCCGCCGGTGCGCATCCAGTATTCCACCTTCCGGGCCATCTCCTCCAGGAACACCTTGTCATCCAGAGAGTCGGAACGGTAGCGGGGAGCGGTTTCCGGGAACCGGGAATCCATGTAATCCACGAGATAATCAAAGCCGGCGTTGTCGTACTGCACCTTCAGCACCGAGCTGGGCTTAAAGGCATAGGCCATGATGGTGGCATAGCCGGCGTTCTTCATGATGTAGGGAAGAGCCCGGCCGTAAAGTCCCTTGGTTTCCAGTCCCACGCCGTTATGCAGGAAGGGATAGCCGGTCAGGAAGGAGTAATTGGCGGTCTCGTCGTCATAGCCCAGAGCATAGTAATTCTTGAACCAGATATTGTGGTTGGCGATAACGTCGATGTTCGGGGTGAGGTTCTCGCCGCCGTAAAGCCGGCTGCCGAAGCTGGAAAGGGAATTAACCACCAGCACGATGACGTTCTTGTGGGAATTCATCCCCTGCTTGACGGTGTTGATCTCGCTGGAGGATGCGGTAATCCGGGAAAAGTCCAGATTCTCAATGCCGCGGTTAACCTCCACCAGATTGTAGAACTTGTCGTCATAAACGCTGCTGGTGCCGATATTGGCGAAATAAGCCCATACGGCCAGACATTCGATGAAGAGATAAGACCAGAGCCGGGCCGGAGTGACGCTCATGTCCTTGCGGCGGGAATAAGCCAGAGACACGGTGATGACGATCATGGCCATGGTAACCAGGGTCAGGAGTCCCTGCACCGTCTGGAAGAACAGCACGGACTGCACCACGAAGTCCTGATAGGTGAACTTGCTGAAATCCAGGGAGGTGAAAATCAGACGATCCGTTTCCTTGCCGGTGTTAATGGCATAATCCAGGAACATCAGGGCGAGCCCCAGGCCGGTGATAATCAGAATCAGATTTCTGACGCTTTTTCTCCGGAGCAGACAGGCTATGGAGATAAGCAGCACGGCAGCCACGTCAAAGGGAAGATCCTGCTTGACGATGTGGATATAGCCCATGAACTCGTTATGGTAGATGGTGCCCACCTCGCTCTTGAACACGGCATAGCGCACCAGCATCAGGAGGATCAGCACCAGTGAGGTCAGCATGAAATGGGCATGTCTGACAAAGAAGCCCCGGGAGATGTAGAAAAACGAACCCAGGCCGACAGTCAGGGTGCCCAGCAAAAGGAGCCGGTTATGAAGAGCGTAGGCATCCACCACCTCGCCGAAGATATAAACCAGCACAAAAATCCAGCCGGCGGCAGTCAGCAGGGCTCTCACGTTCTGCGCCACGGTATAGCGCCAGGGCACCTTCTTGCCGATTCTCATAATGAGACCGTAAACCAGCTGGAAGGTGATAAAGAGGGCAAAGAAGAACAGGATCTGCCAGTAATTGTAGGGTTCGACTATGGAATGCACCTCGAAGATCTGGCTGATGATCTGGGGCCGGTCGGAAAACGCCGGCTCCGCGGTGCTTCTCTGATAGAAGACAAAGCAGGCGCTCTCGCCCTGCTGGTCGCTGCTGGACATGGAAATGTTGCTCAGCACTGACTGCATGAAATTGTAGGTGAATTCCTGCTTGTAGCCGTGGATGGTCAGATTGCGGATGCAGATATTCCCCGTGGCGGAATCATCAAAAAGCAGGGACAGCTGGGACACGGATCTGAGATTCGGCAGATCGAATTCATAGCTGTGGTATTCATCCCCCTGTTCGGCCGTGAAGGATACCGAATAATCCCTGATAAAGCGGTCATCGCTTTCATTTTTGTAGAAAATGCGAACATCGGCGGCAGTGCTGGACTGGAGCTCGAATGAAAGATGCACGGGAACGGTAAAACCGTAGCCCGTCAGATTAACTACAACTGTTATGGCCAGAGCCAGTACAACAAACAACAGAATCTCAAAAAAACGCATTTACAAAAATCTCACCCGGAGATCCTCAGATCAAAACGGAAACGGGAAATGCCCGCGAGCATTCCCTGATGCAGATAGTTTCATTATATATAGCAAAGCGATTGAAGCAGTCTAAGGAGAGTTCATAAACTTGAACTAAAACAATAAAATTGCCTGATTTGGCTCCGGCTTTCCCGCAGGGACTCCGGAACCACTTAAAAAAAAGAGAGCCCCTCTGAGATTGTTCTCAGAAGCGCCACCGGGGAAAAATTATAACAAAAACACAACATTTGAAAACATTCCGTTAAAGAAAATACTGAAAAGGAACCGTATTCCCCGGCAGAAATGAAGTCCGGAGATCCGCCGGCGGGAAGGAGATACCAGAGCCCCCGGAACAACAGCGCCTGAAAGAAGGCCGGATCCGTCATGGCCCCGTCTCCCCGGGAAAACCGCCTGCCCCGGCCGCCATAACACTTATGGGAGTGTTCTGAAGAACAGGAACACTTAAGAGGGTGTTCTAAGGAAAAAGGAAGCCCCCGCAAGCTTCGGAAAATCCCCGGCCAATCCGCGCTGATGTCTTGCCCGCGCCGAAACTGCTTAAAAGATATCAGCAAAATTCCGCGCTGATAAATAAATCAATAATAAAACAAAAAATAAAACAGCAAAACGATAAATAAAAAGCAGGTTT
>NZ_JBGVBR010000423.1:0-3794 GCF_045225735.1 Succinimonas sp.
TGGCTTTCGAATAATGTGTTCGCCTTTGCGGGAACGGCGCTATTCTAACAGCGATTATTCGGGAACGTAAACAATTATTATGTTTGATGTGCAAGATATTATGATTTTTGGTTATTTTTTAATCATTTTGGCTATTTTTTATACAAAAACTCCGGAAATCAGGGAACTTGTATGGTGTCCCCCTTCAAAATAATGAGCTGCCGGAGATCCAAAAAGAGTTTTGCATGCATTTTGAGTGTATTCCGGCCGATTTTTTCCGATTGATCAGCGGGATTCCCCGCTGTTTTCCTTCCGCTTTTCATTCCTCCCGCTTTTCCTTTCTCTCGTTATCTTTCCTCCGCCCCGCCGGATCGCGGCAGGCCTCAGGATGGCAAAGCAAACCCATGCAATCAATACCGGCAAAAGCAAAAGTTAAAGTTCCAAGGAGTAATAACTAAGAAGGAAGACGCCTCCGGCGCTTCCCGGTTAAACTAAAGGGGCTCCGCCCCTTTACCCTATGTGAAACTGCCCCGCGCTGCAAAAACTGAGGCGTATGGCAGCCTCTCGAGACCGGGGCAGCAGCCGCTTTCCCGTTTGCCCGAACCGCATGACCGCATGCGATATAAAGATAGGCGTTACAGCATGACATACTGGATTTGCCGGGGCCGGAGTCCTACAATATGAGGATGCTTTCCGGAAAAACAGGAGAACCATCATGAAATACGCAGTAATATCGGATATCCACGGCGACAGCTCATACCTGAAGATTGCCCTGAATACCCTGCAAAGCTCCGGCATCTCCTTTTATCTTCTCCTGGGCGACCTTATCAATCACGGCCCCAGGAACGGTCTCTCCCGGGAATACAATCCCATGGAAATCCCCGATCTCCTTAACCCGCTCCGGCATCAGATCATCGCCGTGAAGGGAAACTGCGACAGCGAGGTGGATCAGAAGCTTCTGGAGTTTCCCCTGACCTCCCCGGTTAATACGCTGATCATCGCCGGACAGAAGGCCGCAATGAGTCACGGTCATATCTGGAAGCCCGCTCATGCTGAACAGATGGGCCTCCGCAAAAATGACATTTTCATGAGCGGACACACTCATGCGGCAGTGCTGGAAAGAAACAGCGCCGGCATCATTATTTTCAATCCGGGATCCCTGACCTTCCCCAAAGGCCCTCGGCCGGAGCATACCATGGGTATCATTGACGAGGAGGCCGGAACAGTCACGCTGACGGACATTTTCGGAAAAACCCTGTCATCCCTGAAGATCCGGGAATAGCCGGAATTCGGGGAACATCTTTTCTGTTCCTGATACTCACAGAGGATCTCAGCACGAGATCCTTTTTTGTTTTTTCGAAGATCAGCATGCCCCCCAATATGAACGCATGGTCATCAGATTTTAAGCCGCCTCTCATCTCCGATCCGAAACCGGATCCCGCGGCGGGTATAACCGGGCGGCAGCGGAGGAGACAGGTACAGAACAGAAAGCAAAGAAGCGGGGCAGCTTATGAATGATGCGCGGTAACGCACAGATCGGAATTTTTGCGCCCCTCCCGCGCATTTTGGGAGCCTCATTAGGATATGATGATTACGAGGTCTGCCGCACCCCGTTTTGGAGTGCTCCATGCCCGAATTCTTCAGTATTTAGCGAGGCAAATGCCCAGGCCGGCCTGAACCGCAGGAGAAGAAATTATGGATGAAAAATCTAGCAATAAGAAGCTATGGACTATTCTTATCATATTAGGAGTCTGTGCCCTTGCCAAGCCTCCGCTGACCACTGCCTCAAGGGTGCGGAATGCCGGCACGATCCCGGGGGAGCCGGAACCGGGGACTGTAATTTACCGGGATCTTGGTTATGGCTATGTCGAGCATTCCGGAATTTATGTCGGCGGGGGCGAGAGATGCATTGTGGAGCTTCAGAAAGATGCAGTAACCCATCACAGTATGATCAGACTGGTAACCCCCGAGGAATTTATCCAAAACGGCCGCGGTAAAAGGGAAGTCATATTCGTCTCTGCCCGTAACGGCGTTCCGGTGGGAAACCCGGAGGTAGCCAGAATTGCCAAAAGCATGCTTAATCAGGATCTTGGCGATTACATTCTGACAGCAAACAACTGCCATATGTTTGCCTTTGGCTGTCTCAAGGCGGCGGAGTCCCATGAAGAGTTTTCCGTTGCGAAAATGCAGGACATGAGCCTCAGGCACATGGCTAAAGGAAAAATGACTCTGACCGCCCTCAAACACGCCGCTGAAAGCATCCTCGGCGCTGATTCCTGGCTTAAATGGGAATGGCGGGAGCAGCCGGCGCTGGAGGGGGCTCCGAAACAACTGGCCCCGGGACTCTGAAAAGAGCCTGCCAAGCTTTTTCAGGGAGCTTGCAGCGTTATAACTCAGTTCCCGGTCTCCGGCAGCTTTCTTCCCTCACTTCCCTCACGGGGCATTTTTGGCCGGGACAGCAATGATACCGGGAATCCGGGGTATTGCGCCAGCGTCAAAATCCGGGATTTCTGCCCGGGATGCGTGATCTCCGGCATATAACTGATGACCGAACCAGCCATCGTGTACTATTTAGTTGGATCGGGCCGCAGTGTTCAGCTATTATCCCATAAAGCCCGAGCTCTTAATGATTCGCGTTTCCGGCCCCGAATTCCGCAGCAAAAGCGCCGTAACTCCGGCCGGATATTCTGTGTTACTGATATCGTTTACGGGGAATCCACAATGCCTGACAAACTTGACTGGCTCAATAAGCACTTTGTACTGCTGAAGCATAAGACAGTACAGGAAACTGCTGATGCCTCCCGCTACAAAATCCCCTTTGAACAGCGGGAACTCGCAAAGCAAAACCCTCTGGCGGAGGATTACATTAAGGCGCTGGCCCAGAACGGCAGCTACCCTGAGGCCTCGGAGTTTCTGGCCTATGACATCCATAAGAGGGCTCTGGCCTGGTGGGCCTACTGCTGCGTGCTCTCCCTCCAAAAGGAGCTTTTGCAGGCTCCCCACCAGCCCCGGGATATTTCAGACATCGGAGTCCGGAAAAAGCCCGAGATCCCCGATTGGGCCAAAATGCCGGAAGAACCGCCTGAGGATTACACCTCAGATCCGGAGTATATCCGCCTGCAGCATACCATCGGCAAACTCAAAATGGATACCGAAAAGCTGATTCAAACTCTGCCCCCCGGTTTATGGGAGCAGCATCAGGCGCTTCGAAAACGGCTGTTCGGGGAATTCAAAAAGGTTGTCGGCATGGATCCGGATGAATTTATGGCCTATGCCATGGATCAGGCTGAAAAAATCAGCGCCAAGAAGGAGGAAAGCGAAGCTCAGGCTCCTATTTACAAAATGAAGGAGGAGCTGGAAGCCAAAATCGAAAAGATTCGTCAGGGCACCATCTCCCGCATCAAGGAGGCTTTGCCTAAGAAAAGTCCGGCCGAACTACGGGAACAGACGGAAAACGCCATGGACGCCATTTATGCCTGCGTCACCGCTCCTACCGAACAAAACGCCGCAGACTGCCTCAATGCCGGAAACGCCTGCCAGGAAACTCCCGAGGGGCTGGCTGCGTTTATCTCCTTCTGGTGCTACGGCAATCTGACCCCGAATCTGGACAATGTGGTTAAAACCCCGCCTGAACTCGCCCCAAGCGGCATGAAGGGACTCCTGCTCAAATGCGCTCTGGCTCCCGGCGGCACCAGGAACTTCAAGGAAAGAACCAGGCTTTACTTTGACATCGGCCTGGAAGTGGCCTTTGGCCATAACAACTGGACGGAGTTCATGAAGAACGAGGAAGCGCCGCACCGGAGGCTGGCTCTCGG
>NZ_JBGVBR010000424.1:0-4617 GCF_045225735.1 Succinimonas sp.
ACCGTAGCCGGCGGACTGGTACAGTCCGTACCACTCCTCTCTGGTAAGATTAACGTCTGCGGCCCTGAGAAGATCGGCAAAATGATCCGGATTTACCGTTCCCAGAACCACCTGCAGATTTCTATCCAGACGGAGATTCCAGGCAGCGGCCACGGCGGCTTTGGAAACCTGATACTTCCGGGCGATCTCATAGAGTCTGCCGTTCAGAGGGCCATACCCAGGATTGTCAATAAAGGAGCCCTGGAAGGTACCGAACTGGAGGGGACTCCAGGTCTGGATCCGGATCTCATTGGCGCGGCAGTAGTCCAAAGCCCCCAGAGATCTGCTGAGGCCGTTATTGGAATAGGTATTGGTCTCCAGCCCTTCCGAAACCATGGGAGCAAAGGCCAGACTCAGCTGAAGCTGGTTATAGGAAACCTTGCTCCGAAGATGACGCTGCAGATAGTCGATCTGGGCCGGATGGAAGTTGGAAACGCCGAACTCCATCACCTTGCCGGAACACTGCAGCCTGTCAAAAAGTTCGCCGATCTCCTCCGGTTCCCAGAGAGCGTCAGGACGGTGGATAAGGAGGATGTCGAGATAATCGGTGCCGAGACGCTGCAAAATGCCATCCACGGCGTTCTCCATGTAGGCGGCGGAATTGTCATAGCCTAAGCCCGGTCTGATGCCGCACTTGGACTGGATAACCATGCTCTCCCGGGGGATATTGCGGGATCTCCGCCATTCTCCGAACAGGGTTTCGCAATAGCCGTTGCCATAGATATCCGCATGATCAAACCAGCGGATTCCGGCTCCCCAGACATAGTCAAGAAAACCGAAAGCTCCGTCGTGACCGCGGCCGGCAAGACGCATCATGCCGGAAATAATTCGCTGAGAGATATCTGTCTGAGGTGTATTCATAGAGGATCAGGCTCCTTTTTACGAAATGGCAACGGGGTAAGCGCCTTGAAATCAAGGAAGGACTGTCATGGGGCATCCGGCATCATGAATGCCCGGTGACGCTCTTTCCTCGCGGAATCAGCCCGGAAAAGCGATCAATTTCCGGTGTGCTCAGTTCAGTGTAACAGCAATCGGGAACAAAAAAACAGCGGGAGACGGCAAAACTGGATCTCAGATCATGAGAGAATGCAAACGGAGAAAGTTTTCATGAAAAATCCGGGTAACGGCGCCGGCGTCTCATGTCCGGCTGCGACCTCAGTTTTTTCCCCGGCAGTTTTCGTTTGCTTTCCCCCGCCGCAAAAGACTGAAATGCCTGTCTCCCGGAAAAGAACAAGCCTGTACCCGGAAAAACGGATACAGGCTCTTTATATCTTCAGCGGCTCCTGAAAGGGGCAGGCCGCCTCTTGAGGATGCTTCCTTTAGCCGCCCAGCGCTACCATGCAGATTATCATGATCTGCGGACTCAGAATACGCAGGAACATGGTAAACGGATACACGGTGGCATAGCTGAGAGCGGAAGCCTCGGAACTCTTGTAGAGACCGTTGGCAAAGGCCAGAGCGGGAGGATCGGTCATGGAACCGGCCATCATGCCGCACATCTGGAGGTAGTTGACGTGGGCCACCTTGTATGCCAGAACGCCGGCAATCAGGATGGGGATAAAGGTTACAAACACGCCCATGCCCATCCAGGTCAGACCGTCGCCGTGAATAAGGTCGTCAAAGAAGCCGTTGGCGCCGGATCTGAAGCCTACAATAGCCAGGAAGAGCACAATGCCGATTTCCCGGAGGGCGCTGTTGCCGGCTGAGGGCATGAACCAGTTCATCTTATTGAAGGTAAGGGTATGACCGTAGCAGGAAAGCAGAATGGCCATTACCAGAGGACCTCCGGCAAGACCCAGCTTAAGCGCGGCAGGCAGTCCCGGCACCGGAATGGCAAGGCAGCCCAGGCACATGCCCAGAGCCAGACCTACGAATATCGGGAGCATCTTCACCTTGGAAAGAGCCGCGGCGCTGTTGCCCAGAATCTTTATTACCTCGTTAATGGATTCCTGACGGCCCACCAGGTTGAGCTGGTCACCGAAGTTAAGCACGGTGCCGCTGTGGGGAATAAAGCTGACGCCGGTACGGATGACACGGGAGATCACCACCTCGTGGCGAGACTTGAGATCCAGTTCCTCCAGAGTCTTTCCGAATACCTTTTCGTTGGTTACCACCACCTTCTGAACCGTTAGCTCGGAGCCCTTGGTAGTAGTGAGAGAATCCTTGACCTTTTCGCCGATGTTTTCCGAAGCCTTTCTCAGATTTTCATCCTCGCCCACCAGATGGAGGATATCCCCCTCCTGAAGCACCACATCAGTCTTGGGCACCATGAGAACTTCGCCTCTCTTCAGACGGGAACAAACCACCTTGTCATACTGAAGAGCCATGACATCACCGAGCTTCTTGCCGGCATACAGGGGATTCTTAAGCACCACGTTCAGGGTGTTAAGATCCTTGCGGCCGCTCTTCTTCATGAGATCGTAGCGCTCGCCTTCCTTGTTGACATCAATGCGGAAGATCATTTTGATAAGGAACATCACCATGATAATGCCCAGCACGCCAAAGGGATAAGCCATGGCATAGGCCTTGGGAACATTGGCGGAAATCAGCCCCTTGGCATTAAGATCCGCTCCGGTCAGGGAGGATGCCAGATCGTTTATCATCTGCTGGCCGGCGCCCAGTGCGGGAGTATTGGTAACCGCGCCGGAATAAATGCCGATAACATGATCGATGCGCATGCCGAAAAACAGATTGTAGGAGGTGGCAATGAGGGCTCCCAAAAATACAATCAGCACCGCAAAGCTGATCAGTTTAAGGCCGTTGCCCTTCAGGCTGGCAAAAAAGCCCGGGCCCACCTGAATGCCGATGGTATACACGAAAAGGATAAGACCGAATTCCTGCATATAATGCAGAATATCGTTGAATGCCACGAACTTGGCATATTTCTGAACCGTACCCGGATCCGCGGAATGCGCTGCCTGAGCAAGATCTACGGCTGACGGGATCCACCCCATATACGAAGCCAGCCATCCCACAAAAATACCACCGAAGAGCACGCCACCGATACCGATGCCGACTCCGCGAATTCTTATATCTCCAAGCAGTATGCCGACTATCGATACCAGGGAAATTAGCACCGTAATCACAGCTATGGTACTGCTGAAATCAAAGAGTCCCATATTTAAGATCCGAGATTAACAAAACAAAGAACTACCGAAAGGATATCAGAAAAATCACCGCTGCTCTCTGCGCCGGCATCGCATGAAAAGCGCTCAGACATTATCCGCCCCGAGTCATCCGGGAGACGGTTCGATGAAAGATACCGCGAAATCATGCAGATAAAGACGCCGCAGAACAGCTTGTGAAAAATTCTGACTGACAACCCCTGATTTTACAATTTTTTTGAACAAATTAAAACTTTTTGCAAAAAATCCTTTTTCCTGAAAACCCTCTCTCACACGGAACAGCGGCTCTGTTTTTCTTCATCTGTCCGGTGCCGGAAAAATTTCCTCTGCCCCCTGATGTTCCCATGAAACGGCCGCCCGGAGGCCTCTCCGGAGATTCTGCCGTTCCCCGCAGGACAGACTCAATTCTGAAAAGCAGCCGGCATTTTTGCTGTCTCAGGGCTCGGCAAAGTAAGGTATAATTCACCGGTTGTTTCTTTTTTCTTCTTTAATTAATTCTGGGTCACTGTAGTTGTATGCAAAATGCTGTAAACAATTCCAAGGGACTGGTACCAACGCTGAAGGCTCTCTTTAATGTTTTCATGGGAGATGCCCCGGTCTGGTACAAGCAGTTTATACTGTGCTGTCTCGTTCTGAATCCGATCCTCTTTGCCGTCAGTCCCTTTCTAGCGGGCTGGTGTCTGGTGGGCGAGTTTATTTTCACACTGGCCATGGCGCTGAAGTGCTATCCTCTGATTCCCGGAGGCATCCTGGCCATCGAGGCCATCTTCACCGGGATGACGGATACCACCACCATCTACCATGAGATTGAAGCCAATCTGGAGGTTATTCTCCTCCTGATGTTCATGGTGGCCGGCATCCACTTTGTCAAGAAGCTCCTGCTCCTGGTATTTACGCAGCTTCTGGTCAAGGTGCGATCGAAGGTGATGCTGTCGCTGATCTTCTGCTTCATGGCGGCGTTCCTTTCCGCATTTCTGGATGCTCTCACCGTGCTGGCAGTTATCATTACCGTATGCTCCGGCTTCTATGCCGTGTATCACGAGGTGATTGCCGGCGCCGGCACCAAGCTTAACGATAATGAAAAGTTCACCGGCCTGGATCGCGAAGATCTGGATAACTTCCGTACCTTCCTGAGATCTCTTTTGATGCACGCCGGCGTGGGCACCGCTCTCGGCGGCATCTGCACCATCGTGGGCGAACCCCAGAATCTGATCATCGGCCACATCGCCGGCTGGCACTTTTCTGAATTCGCGCTCCGGGTAATGCCGGTATCCGCTCCGGTGTTTGTACTGGGACTTATAACCTGCTGGGCTGTGGAAACCTTTAAGATTTTCGACTTCGGCGTCAAGATTCCGGAGAAGGTGTTCAACATTCTCAAAGAGTCCAGTGAAAAGCAGACCAAGGCTTTTTCCAAGGAGGATCGGGTTTCCATCATCATGCAGGCCATAACCTG
>NZ_JBGVBR010000425.1:0-21442 GCF_045225735.1 Succinimonas sp.
TCAGAAATACATGGCCGTCATCCGGGTTGATAATGGCAAATTTGAGAGAAGAACTGCCGCAATTAATTACCAGTACGGTTTTTTCAGCATTCACATTAGAAGTCATTTAGAAAATCCTTTGTTTCCAGGAGAGTTTTTTCGGTTCAGGAAGAGTTTTTTCCTGTTTTTAAAAGCGCTGCAGACAAGTCGGCGCGGTGTTTTCCAGAACTTGGTTAAGCTGAACCAGTTTGCGGAATTTTATCACAAATGCCGGCTTTTAACTATGCCGCTGACCATGCTGCCGGCTGGCTGCTGAGCCCGCTAACTGCGCCGGATCCCGCACCAGCGGGGGACAGCGCTAAGATACTCGGGGTATTCCGGACAGGTCTCTTTCAGAAATTTTTCTTCCCTGAGGATCTGTCTTTTCAGGAAAAAGAACGCATAGGGGAGGGTTACCGGCAAAAGCCAGGGAGAGAGTATAAGCCCCAGTCCCGCCAGCATTAAAAGGAGGGAAAGATACATGGGATTTCTGCTCATGCTGTAGATCCCGTCCGTAAAGAGCCGGTGGGGTGTCCGGGACAGGGGATGCGGGCTTATGCGGTATTTAAGAAACGGCTTCAGCGCCAGCAGCGCGGCCGTTATGCCGGCTGTGAAGAGCAGGAGTCCCGGAACGGTTTTGGTAAGAGCGGCATAAGACAGGAGGTCTCCGGGAAGCCCGGCAAGTCTTTCTGTAATCATATCCGCAAAAGACGCTCCGTCCGGCAAAGAAGCATTCTCCGGCAAAGCGGTGTTTTCAGGCAAAGCAGCCTTTCCGGCCGGGGCTCCCGTAAAAAGCGGCATCAGGAGGTATCCCGCAAGATGCAGGAGCGCTCCCTGTCCGAAAACCATCGGCGGAAGGAAGAAATATGCTCTGACTTTATTTAAAAGACCTTCTGACATGTATAAAAATTACCAGATTGCCATGTTAACCTTTTTGTTTGCAAAGGTGTTTTTAAGATAATTCCTGAAACCTCCAGACGGAATTTTCAGCTGCGTTTTCCCGAAAACGAATAATTATTGTACTTTTCGTGACTTTTTGTCAAAGAATGTTCAATCCTCCGGGAATAGTGTGATATAATTCAAAAAAAGTGGAAAAGGTTTTCACCTTTCTGATAATAACTGATTACTCCTGCAATCCTGGACGAAAGATGCGTTTCATTTTTTCCCTAGCCCTGGTTCTCATGATGCTGCTGTGCTCTTTTGCGGCATTTCCTGCAGCAGCTTCCGCTTCTGCAGCATCAGGAGATGTTCCCGTTATTCGCGTGAACGACAGCAATATTCAGCTGGATATCTCAGGAAGCATTCAGGTTAACCGTACCTCCCCGAAGGCTCAGTGGCCCTGGGAGGTTTCCGGAGCCTGGGACAGCTACAGCGTGGAGCCGGTGAAGTGGGTGGGGAATGACTCCAGCCGGGTGCGCTGGTTTCGCTTCCGGGTGGAAAACCGGAGCGGCGACAGCGCCAGCATGGTGCTCAGCGTCAGCAATATCTTCATAAAAAAGGTGGATGTCTTTGTGCAGAACCAGCGGGGACAGCTGGTGAGCGTCTGGCATACCGGCATCGACCGGGGCTTAAGCTCCAAGTTCTTTCCCTCCAGCGGCTGGGATTTTCCGATATTTTCCCGCAACCATGAATACAGCACCGTCTATGTGCGCCTGACCTCCGACCTTGACACCCAGTTCCGTTTCGGTCTCGTGGATGCTAAAAGATTCAATTTTTACGATACCGTGGACAAGGTCATAAACGGCATTATCGCGGGCATTATGCTCATTGTCTTTATCTCCTCTCTGGTGTTCTTCATATTCCTCCGGGAAAAGCGCTACCTTTATTACACTGTTCTGGCGTTTGCGGTTACTGCCTGCATCTGGATCTCCGGCAGCTATCTTACGATCCTGTCGCGGTTTTTCAGCAGCCATGCGGATCTGGTGCGGGACTATGTCACCGCGGGGCTGCTGGCCCTGGCGGGTTTTTCAGGATCGGTATTCACTATTCTCCCATCCTCCCGCGCGGCGTTTTTCCGTTATGCGCAGATCTTCTTTACGGCGCTGGGACTTTTCGGGGCGACCTTGGTCTGGTTTGTTCCGGAAAAGGCCGGCTTCCTGTTTATGCTGTTCAGCTATGCGCTCATGATGCTTCTGGGAGGTTATTTCATTATCCGGGCCTTCAGGGAACAGAACTACATTCATCTCGGCTACGTGTTTGTGGCGGAGATGTTCCTTCTGGGAGTGAATGTGCCGAACCTGGCTCTTCTAGGCTATCTGGGCTTTGAGGCGGAAACCCATACTTATTTCTGTCTGGTTTCCGGCCTTCTGGGCATCATGGTGTCCATCTCCATGGGTTACCGGGCCTATTATGAAAAGACCCGGGGCGAGCAGGCCTTTCTTTTGGCGGAGGAGAACTCCAACCGTCTGAGTCAGTTCCTCAAGCACAGCTCTTCCGGACTTTTCCTGATGTCCTGGACCGGAGATATCGAGGATGTGAATCCGGCCTTTGTCTCCCTCGCGGGAAATCTCAAAGCCGGGGCGGACGGCTGTCAGGATCGGCGCTTCTCCTCCATCTGCCGGGAGCCGGAGGTTTTTAACGACTTTTTTGCCGGCATGATCCGCAAGGTTAATGCCAGACTGGCCGAGGAGGACGATTCCCTGCCCTCGGTGAGCGATGTCTGCAATCTGGTCATTACGGGCCGGGAGGGAAATCCGGTGCCGGTGAAGCTGTCCCTGACCTTCATGCCCACTAATGAACTCAGAAAGCGCCTGAAGTCCCGGAGCATAGTCAGCAACAGCATGTACCTTTTTATCGGCGAGCTTTACGATATGAGCCAGGACGAAAGCTATGTGAACCGTCTGCGCTATCTGGAAAGCCACGACACCGTTACCGGAGTATACAACCGCCGTTATTTCATGGAAATTCTGAATCAGACGCTGGAACAGGAGGGCACCAACAAGGGCGTGCTCTGCGTTATGCGAATTCAGAACATTAACTATATCAATGATGTGGCCGGACATGTCTACGGGGATCAGATCCTGACCAAAATCGCGGAATGCCTGAAATCCGGCATCAGGAAGGAGTTTGACGTTTTCCGGCTGAACGGCAATGAATTTGCGGTGCTGATGCGGGGGAGCTCCGCCCGGGAGGCGATCGATCATGCCAGGAACTGGCGCCGGGATCTTCTCAGTCTGCGGCTCAACGTGTCCGGCAATATGCATGTTATTACCATGAACATGGGACTGGTGCTTATTGATACCGCCCGGGGCAGCGTTTCCGCACTCCTCTCCTGCGCCGATGCCGCCTGCCGGTCTGCCATGGACATGGGGCCTAACACCTATCATCTTTTCATTTCCGACAAAACCATTAACCGGCTGCCTGATTATACCGAGACCGTCTCCCTGGTAACCAGAATCCATCAGGCTCTGGACAGCGGATCGATTTTTGCGGTGCGGCAGAAAATCCTGAACATGAGAGATCGCAGCCGCAAATGCTATGAGCTTTTTGCCCGCATCATCGGGGATCGCCGGGATGTTATCGAGCCCGCGGCCTTTGTAACCCGCTGCTATGGCTTTAACATCATGTCCCGCATTGACAGCTGGATGCTGGAAAGCCTGAACCGCATCTGCCGGGACAATCCGGAGCGCCTCAGGGATATTGACGTCCTTTTTGTGAATATCAGCTCCGAGACTATCTGCGATGAGGATTTTATTACCCGGCTTCAGGATCTCCTTAACAGCAATCTGGCCCTGACCCGGGTGATCTGCTTCGAGATCGATGAAGATGACGTCAGCCGCCATCTGGATTCGGTGCTGAACTTTATGAACCGGTTCCGGAACAGCTGTCTCGGCTTTGCTTTGGACAATTTCGGGAAGAGCGGCTGTCTCGGCTATATGCTGAAGCTGCTTCCGGTTTCCTATATCAAGTTCCATCCCGACTTCACCCAGAACATCAGCCGGGACGAGAGCAATCTTATTATTATCAAAGCCCTGATTCAGATGGCCCGGGGCCTCCATATGCATACCATGGTTTCCCAGATTGAAACCGAGGAGGATTTCCGGATTTTTGAGGAGCTGGGCGTGGATTTCTGCCAGGGCTGCTATATCTGTCCTCCCAGTCCGGTAAGCCAGGAAGGGCCGGGATCGGCGGCTCTGAACGATGTTCCTGAGGAATGCCAGGAGGAGCCTCTGGAGGGGAAGGCGGTCAGAAAGGCCTGAGATGTTCGGAACGCGCCGGGGAATAACCGGGAGGCCGGCAGAGGAGGGGGTTTGTTCCGGCTCTCAATTGTCATAAAAGGTAAAGATAAGTATAATCACCGGCAGTTTTGCCGGTTTTTTTATTGCGGAGGAATTTCCTCCGGCAGATGTTTAAGAGGAAGTTATGAGTGATTTGAATGAGCTTGTGAGTCAGGCTCAGGCCCGGATTGCCGAGGCTGGAGATGAAGCTGCCCTGGAGGCCGTAAGAGTCGATTATCTGGGAAAAAAGGGCCTTTTTACGGAACAGATGAAGGGGCTCGGCAAGCTTTCTCCCGAGGAACGTCCCAAGATGGGAGCAGTTATCAACGCCGCCAAGAATCAGGTAACGGAAGCTCTTAATGCCAGGAAGGCGGAGATCGAGGCGGAAATCCTGAACCGCAAGCTGGCTTCGGAGACTGTGGACATCACTCTGCCCGGCCGCAGAAGCGCCGCCGGAACCCTGCATCCGGTAACCCGCACCATCAGAAGGATCGAGGAGATTTTCGAGTCTCTGGGCTTTACCACCGAGTCCGGCCCGGAAATCGAGGACTGCTTCCACAACTTTGACGCCCTGTGCATTGAGCCCGATCATCCGGCCCGTTCCGAGCATGACACATTCTATTTCAATGACAATCTTTTGCTGCGCACCCAGACCTCTGGCGTGCAGATCCGCACCATGGAGAAAAAGGCGCCTCCCATCCGGATCATTGTGCCCGGCCGCGTTTACCGTCCGGACTATGACATGACCCATACCCCCATGTTCCACCAGGTAGAGGGGCTTTTGGTGGACGATCACAGCACCTTTGCCGAGCTTAAGGGCGTTTTGCACAGCTTTCTGGTTAACTTTTTCGAGGAAGAGCTGGAGGTCAGGTTCCGTCCTTCGTTTTTCCCGTTTACCGAGCCCTCCGCCGAGGTAGACGTCAGAAGAAAGAACGGCAAATGGCTGGAGGTGCTGGGCTGCGGCATGGTTAATCCCCGGCTGTACAGCAATGTGGGACTGGATCCGGAAAGGTATCACGGCTTTGCCTTCGGTCTCGGCGTGGAGCGTCTGGCCATGCTCCGCTACGGAGTGAATGACCTCCGGGCGTTTTTTGAGAATGACATGAGATTCCTGAATCAGTTCGGGAAATAAGAACGACCAGGCAAATAACAGCAAGACAGAACAGCGGAGCAAGAAGGAGCGCGCTTTAAATGATTTTCAATAAACAGTGGCTGGATGAGCTGGTACCAAACAGCCTTTCTGCGGAAGAGGTTTCCGATATTATTACCATGGCCGGTCTTGAAGTGGATTCCCAGGATCCCGTGGCCGGCGAATTCACCGGAGTGGTAGTGGGGGAGGTTTTGACCTGCGCTGACCATCCGGATTCCGATCATCTTCATGTAACCACCGTCCGGACAGGCGAAAACGAGGTGCTGGACATCGTCTGCGGCGCTCCGAACTGCCGTCAGGGACTTAAGGTGGCCTGCGCCAAGGTAGGGGCCGTGCTGCCGGGCAATTTCCGGATCAAGCCGGCTAAGCTCAGAGGCGTCCCGTCTAACGGCATGCTCTGTTCCGCCAAAGAACTGGGACTCAGCGAAGAGAGTAACGGCATTATCGAATTTCCGGCCGATGCTCCCGTGGGAACCGACATTCATGACTATCTCGGACTAAATGATACGGCCATTACCGTGGATCTCACCGCTAACCGCGCTGACTGTCTCAGCATCCGCGGCATTGCCCGGGAATTCGGCGTGCTCACCGGCGCCGATGTGAAGTATCCGGATATTCCCGCGGTTCCCGCTGCCATCCCGGATACCTTCCCGGTAAAGGTGGCTGATACGGCGGGCTGTCCCCGTTATCTTACCCGGGTAATCCGGAACGTGGATCTTTCCCGGAAGAGTCCCCTCTGGATGCAGGAGAGACTGAGAAGACTGGGGATGCGGAGTCTGGATCCCGTGGTGGATGTGACCAATTACGTCATGCTGGAGCTGGGACAGCCCATGCACGCCTTTGATCTGGATGCCCTCAAGGATGAGATCACCGTAAGAAAGGCTCTCCCTGATGAAAAGATGGTGCTCCTGAGCGGTCAGGAGGCCTCTCTGACTCCCGATACTCTGGTGATTGCCGATGCGGCCGGCGCAGTCGCTCTGGCGGGGATTTTCGGGGGTGATCGCACCGGAGTCAAGGCCGGCACCGTGAATATTCTGCTGGAATCTGCGTTTTTCAGTCCCCGGGCCATCAAGAACCGGGCCAGAAGCTACGGTCTCGACACGGAAGCCGCCCATCGTTTTGAGAGAGGGGTGGACTATCAGATTCAGGCAGAGGCCATGGAAAGAGCCACCAGATTTATTTTGGACATTGCCGGAGGCGAAGCCGGTCCGGTATGCGAGGCCGTGTCTGCGGAGGATCTCCCGGAGCCTAAGAAAATCGAAATGCCCTTCAGCCTTATCAAGGAGGTGCTGGGGGTTGACGTGGAAAGAAGCGCCGTTACCGATTATCTCAGCCGTCTCGGCATGCAGCCTGAGGTTAAGGACGACATGATCACTGCCGTAAGCCCCAGCTGGCGCTATGACATTGCCATTCCGGTGGACATCTGCGAAGAGGTGGCCCGTATGTACGGCTATGACCGGATTCCCAACACGGATCCCGTGGCTCCGCTCCGCATGATTCCCCGGCGGGAGGCCCATGTTTCCGCCTGGGATATCAAGTCTCTCGCAGCGGATCTGGGCTATCATGAGGTGGTCACCTACAGCTTTGTGGATGACAAATCCCTGAAGGCGCTCAATCCCGAGGAGACTCCTATTATTCTCCCGCATCCCATCACCTCGGAGATGAATGCCATGAGAACCACCCTCTGGGCCGGCCTTGTCAATACTGCTATTTACAATATGAACCGGCAGATTTCCGACCTCCGGATCTTTGAAACCGGCCTGACCTTTATTTCAGATGCCGCTTCTGAAAACGGCATCCGTCAGGAGGAAATGATCGGCGGTCTCATTACCGGAAATATTGCTCCGGAAAACTGGTATGAAAAGCCCCGGGCCTGTGACTTTTACGATATCAAGGGGGATGTGGAAAGACTTTTGGAAATCACCGCCGGCAATGCGGAATTTGACTTTGCCCGCGGCTCCCATCCGGCTCTTCATCCTGGAGTGTCCGCCCGCATCCTGAGAAACGGCGAGTACGTGGGAGATGTCGGCCTCATTCATCCTCTGGTTCAGAAGGCTCTGGGGCTTAAGAAGAAGGTATTCCTGTTCCAGCTTAAAATGCGGGCCCTGACCACCAGGAGCGTTACCGCCTATGCGGAATTCTCGAAGTTCCCCTCCATCCGCCGCGATTTTGCCATTGTCATTGACAGCGGGGTGCCGGCGGTGAAGATCCTGAACACCGTGAAGAAAAATGCCGGGGATCTTTTGCAGGATATCAGTATTTTTGATATCTACGAGGGCGAGAACATTGCTGCCGGGAAAAAGAGTCTGGCCTTCAGCGTAGTGCTCCAGGCTCAGGACAGAACTCTGGAGGATGCCGCGATTCAGGAGATCAGCGACCGCATTGTCGGAAGTCTCCGGGAATCCTGCGGAGCCGAGCTCAGGGAATAGTTCCGTACGGGAGAAAGGAGGAAATCCGGCACCGGATGTCCTCCTTATCTCCCCGTTTTGCAGAACAGATATAAGGGGAGACCGGGTCTCTCCTTTGTTATTTACCGGATGATGAAAAATGACTGATTACCTTGATTATGAAAATGACGTCCCGAGGGAGGTTCCGGACTTCTGCCGGGAATATATTCCGTTTTCCGATGAGGAGGCCCTGAGATACGCCCGGGAATGCGCCCCCTTAGAGCCGGAGCCATTCCCGGGTGACTGTGTTTCCGGGGCCGCTTTTGTTCCGCCTCCCGCTTATGGCAATGCCGCCTCAGGCAATGCTCCCTCCGGGAACAGCGGCGGAAACCGTCCGGCAGGAGCTTCTCCCTACGGCCGTCCCGGTCAGGATGACAACCTGAGCCGGGTGTACCTTAATGTGCCCTATGCCGAAAAGGACATGGCCAAGGGGCTGGGTGCCCGCTGGGATTCCTCCCGCCGGAAGTGGTATGTGGCAGACGGCGCGGATCTTAACCCGTTTCAGAAATGGCTGTAGTCCGGAAGAAAAAAACTCATCGGGAGGCGCAAGGCATGATTGCAGGAGCCGGCGGCCGGGGAAGAGGGCCGGGTCAGGGATGAAATAACATCATAGATGAAATAACTGCATGGACGAAAGAAAATATCTCTACAATACCAATAAGACCCTGAAAAGGCTCCGGCATCTTACCGGCATGGCTATTCAGGATTTCAACATGATCTCGGCCGGAGATCGGGTCATGGTATGCATGTCCGGAGGCAAGGACAGCTATGCTCTTCTGGAGATCCTGTCAAGTCTTCAGAAAAGCGCTCCCGTGGATTTCGAACTGATTCCGGCGCATCTTGACGCCCGTCTTCCCGGGTATCCTGAGGGAGTGATGGAGGACTATCTTCGCAAAACCGGGCTCGAATACCATATCATCACCGAGGATGTGTACAGTCTTATCCGGGACAAAATCCCCGACGGCCGCAATATCTGTTCCTTCTGCTCCCGGCTGAGACGGGGCATTCTTTACCGGGCGGCCGGGGAAATCGGCGCCACCAAAATCGCTCTCGGGCATCACGGGGATGATGTTCTGGGCACCTTCTTTCTCAATCTGTTTTATGCGGGCTCGGTAAAGAGCATGCCGGCGAAGCTCCATACCGATGACGGCCGCCACATTGTGATAAGACCATTGGTGTACTGCCGGGAGCGGGACATCGTCCGGCTTTCCGAGGGGCGGGGCTATCCTCTTTTTCCGAAAAACATGTGCTCTCTCGGGGAAAACAAAATGCGGGGAGAGATCCGGGCGATGATTAATGACTGGGATAAAAAATTCCCCGGAAGAAGCATGAATATGCTGCGGGCCATGCAAAGGATCTGTCCGAGTCACATGCTGGATCGCCGTCTCTACGATTTTGACCGGAACGAGATCCGGGAGGATTACGGCCGGATTGGCGGGGAGACTTCCGAGGAGCAGGAGCCCTGCGGGACGGACGGAGATTAAGCCGCCTCAGGGCTCGTAAAAGAGAGAGCGGCGGGCGGCATCAGGTTTTTCGGAAGCTTTAAAATCATTTGCGCGGGATTTTTTTAAGCACCATAAGATCGCAGTTTACCGCATCCACTATCTCCTCGCAGATATTGCCGATGAGAGCGGCGGCAAGACCGGAGCGGCCGGTGTGTCCGATAAGCACGGCGCAGGTATGGAGATCCGCGGCCATTTTGGGGATGACGTCATCCGGCTGTCCTTCGATGACATGGCAGTTTTCCGGCGGAATGCGATGCCGGGCGCCGAAGGCCCGGATCTGCTCCCGGTTATGCTTAATCACCGCTTCTGAATAGATATCCGGAGTAAAGCCCGGTATTTCCACTATGGCCACCGGCATCAGCGGCGGGGCGGCATTGAGAAGATGGATTTCGCCGTGAATAAGGCGGGCCAGTTCCTGAGCATTCCGAAGGAGGCGGAGGTTCATGAAGCGGGTATCGCTGTCGGCGCTGTCCGCAAGGTTCAGGGCCACCAGAATGCTGGATCCCTCCGGCCAGGGATGGTTCTTGGCGATAAGCGCCGGGATTTCCGCTGAACGCAAAAGCTGCCAGTCAGCGGGGGTAAAGATCACGCCGTCCATAAGTCCGTGGCTGTCGGCGCTCTTGATTACGAGATCGTAGCTGCCTTTTTTGATTTCCTTCGTGATAGCCTCCGGCAGACTGCGGTACCAGACTACCTTGCCGCTTATGGCGGCGTTTTCGCTATGCTTTGAGATAAGCTCGTTTTCCAGCCACTTTTCACTGATCTCCAGAATGCCCCGGCGCATTTCCGTCTGTTCATCGATATTCAGCAGGGTGGTAATATCGTATGAAAAGTCATAGACAGCCAGAAAGGCGGTGATCTGGGTATCCGGGGAGAAGCGGGCGATTTCCAGAGCCCGATCCAGAGCGGGCTGATCCTCCCGTTCCGGTTCCACAACCACCAGAATATTCTTGTATTTGCGCATGGGACACCTCCGGCATTCAGCTTAGCGTCATAGGGCATATTTCAGCCAGATAACACCATTGTAGGCAATTTCCGGATATTTTTCCTTGCAGTACTTCAACATCCCGGGGGAAAGTCAGCGGGACATGATGACCGCAGCAAGAGAATATCCTGGAAAAACTGAAAACCTGTGTTCTGCTGCATCCGAGGTGAAAAAAACTCCCAAGCCTTGATTTTACCGGCTCCTTGGTATTTTAGAAATTAGAATTATTAGCGGGTTGTTATGTCAGCCACTGATATTGCAATTTCTCATTACGGCCTTGATCCATAAAAGAACTGATGTGTGGAATTGGTTGTCAGATAAATTCCCTGGAAACAGTGGATGATGTCAGGCAGAAGGCTTGAGGTGTTCAGGAACATGGGGGAAACGAGTTCCTCATTGTCCATATATTTGCAAGTCTTTACGAGCTCCAAAGCCTCTGAAACAGAGACTAACGACATTAACCTCGCAAAACCATGTAAAAACCTCGCAAAGCACCAGTGTCCTTTGTTTTTAAAGGCTTTAAGAGTTCTTTAATGCCCTGAATCAACGGCCCAAACCGGCTTAACCTTGCAAAACCATGCAAAAACCTCGCAAGGGGCTAATGCCCTTTGTTTTTAAAGGCTTTAAAAGTTCTTTAACGCCCTGAACCAGCGGCCCAAACCGGCTTAACCTCGCAAAACCATGCAAAAAACCTCGCAAGGCACTAATGTCCTTTGTTTTTAAAGGCTTTAAGAGTTCTTTAACGCCATGAAACAGTGGTCTAAGAGACCTTTGAAAGCAAATCCTGCTTTTCTTTGCCAAAAACTTATGAAACTCACCTAATGAGAATAGGAGAGCACGAGATCAGGACAGCATGAAGATATCCCGGAAATACAGCTAAAGCTTCTGAGCCGGAGCTTCCGGGTATGAGAGGGCGCTTCCGAAGGAGCAGTTAAGGCGCATTTTCCGCTTTCGCCGGCTGACACAGATTGCCGTTTTCCACCTCCCGGAGGAGTTCCTGATCCAGAATGGTGATATAACGACCCTTGACGGTGATGACCCCGGCCTCCGCCAGTCTGGAAAACAGCCGGCTGATGGTTTCCACGGAAAGGGAGATGCAGTTCCCGATTTCATAACGGGTCATGGTGAGCTTAATCACGTTGGGCGCGAGGTTGCGGCGCGCCTGAGCCTGGGAGAGATGCAAAAGAAACGAGGCCAGACGCTGAGGGGCGTTTTCCCGGGAGATCATCATCATTAGCTCCTTTTTCACGGATATTTCATGACTCATGAGTCTCATGAAGCGCAGGTTCATTTCCGGATGGCGGTACAGGGCGCGGCTCAGCTGAGCAAAGTCGATTTCGCAGATGGCCGTGCTTTCCAGAGCCTGGGCAAAGGATTTGTGCTTTCTCTCGTAAATGGCGTCAAAACCCACGATTTCGCCGGATACGGAGAATCCGGTGATCTGTTCGTCTCCGGCCTGGCTCAGGGAATAGATTTTCAGGCTGCCGCTTTTTATGGCATAAAGACGCAGCAGGGGATCGCCGGCTTTATAGAGAATATCTCCTTTATTAAGACCCCGTCTTTTATCTATAATGTTGCTGAGAGCCGAAAGATCCGAGGGAGAGGCGTTTCTGCCGGGCAGGCAGATTTCACTGCAGGGACACTTGTCGCAGGAATGATCGTCATTGGAATGATCCTTCGGATCCGGGAGACTTTTAACTGACATGGCAACCTCGGTGCTGATTCCGGTGATTTTAACTTTTTTTGCGGGGATTTTCCATGACTGCTTGTCTTGAGGAGAAACGGCCGTGAGCTTTCATGACAAAATCTGGTTTCAGGACAGTCCACTGAAATGGCTGTTCTGGCCCTTTTCCGTTATATTCGGGCTCATTGTCCGCCTGAGACGCTTTCTTTATGCCCGCAAAATCCTGTCCTCTTACCGGAGCCGCATTCCGGTAGTGGTGGTAGGCAACATCATGGTGGGGGGCAACGGCAAAACCCCGGTGGTAATCGCTCTGGCCGAGGAGCTCTCCGCCCGGGGATTCCGGACGGGGGTGGTGAGCCGGGGCTACGGAGCTCATCCTCCCATGCTGCCCTATGAGGTTACTCCGGATTCGCCGGCGGCGGAGGCCGGGGACGAGCCCCTCCTCATTAAGCTTAAAACCGGAGTCCGTATGGTTACGGATCCCCGGAGATCCCGGGCGGTTCAGTATCTTGAGAATGATCTCGACGTGATTCTTACGGATGACGGACTTCAGCACTATGCGCTGGAACGGGATATTGAGATTGCGGTTATTGACGGCAAAAGGCGCTTCGGAAACGGCCGTCTCCTCCCTATGGGCCCCCTCAGAGAACCGGTATCCCGGCTCGGGAAGGTTAATTACATCCTGAATAACGGCGGTGCGATGCCGGGGGAGTATCCGGTAAGACTGGTACCCGGCAGGGTCTGCCGTCTCAATGGAGATCCTGCGGATCTCCCGGCAGGAACAGAGGTTTGCGCTCTTTCCGGCATCGGGGATCCTGAACGCTTCATAAGAACCCTGAAGGAAACGGGCCTCTGTCCGGTGCGCCGGATTGCTGTTCCCGATCATGGCTTTGTTCCGGCGGACGAGGCGCGCCGGGAGGCCGGAGATCTCCCGGTTGTCATGACTGAAAAGGACATGGTGAAATACGGCAGAAAGGATCTTCCGGGATTTTACTGTCTGGGCATCCGGGCGGAAATAGCGCCGGAATTCTATGACAGACTGGTTTCAGATATCAGACATATTCAAAATGAGAGAGGTATTAGTTAATGCGCTATACGGTTGTTATTCCATCACGTTATGCTTCAACAAGGCTTCCCGGAAAGCCTCTTCTGGACATTATGGGCAAGCCCATGGTGGTGCGGGTGGCGGAGCAGGCGCTCAAGGGCGGCGCTGAAAGGGTTATTGTGGCTACCGATGATACCCGCATCAGGGATGCCGTACTGGCTTCCGGGGTGGCCGCCGAGGTGTGCATGACGTCCCCGGATCATAATTCCGGCACCGAAAGAATTGCCGAGGTGGTTAACGCCGTGAAGCTGGGAGATCAGGAGATCGTGATCAATGTGCAGGGGGACGAGCCTCTGATTCCGCCGGAAAACATCGCCCAGGTGGCGGATCTTCTGGAATGCTCTCAGGCTCCCATGGCCACCCTCTGCGCCCGGGTTACCGGAGAGGACGTGTTTGATCCCAACTGCGTCAAGGTGGTAATCAACTATCAGGGAGACGCTCTTTATTTCAGCCGGGCGCCCATCCCCTATGAAAGAAACAGCTTCCGGGCCGGAGACATGTCGGCGCTCCGGGGGCATGCCCGCCATATCGGCATTTACGCCTACCGAGTGGGCTTCATCAGAAAGTACATGACCCTGCCCCCCTGCGAAATCGAAGCTCTGGAATCCCTGGAGCAGCTCCGGGTGCTTTATCACGGCTATCGCATTGCCGTAACCTATGCGGAAACGGATCCGCTCCTGGGAGTCGACACGGCCGAGGATCTGGAAAGGGTCAGAAAAATCTTCAGCGAAAGGGAGAAAAAGAAGAAATAGCATTGGTTTGCCGCGCTGATATTCCCGGACTCTGTATATCCGGGGGAGCTGTATATCCCGGGAATACTGCATATTCCGGTCATTTCGGACGGATGACACAGAAAATCACATAATGATCGGGGGAGAGGCCGGCAAATGTGATAGTATTATGCACGGTATTTTTTTTAAAGCTGACAGGTATCAGCGAACAATTATGGGGATAAAAAAATGAATTTAAGATATTCAAATCCCGTGTCTTCGGCTCTGAGCAGAAATTCCGAAGTTACCATGGGAGCTTCGGGGCAGCTTATGACCTTGGAGGGCACGGCCAAAAAGGCGGTAATGCTGATTGCGCTCTGCCTGATTACCGGTTTTGTCATGTTTTTCAAAGGCCAGGCAATGGTTGCGGACATGATGACAGGCGCCGCTTCCGGGGGTTCCCTCACCGGAATCATTGCGGTTGCCGCCATTACCGGCATTGTGCTGGGTCTCGTGGGCACCTTTATGCCTAAGACTGCCAGATTTGTGGCTCCCGTGTACAGCATTGCGGAAGGCATCTTCCTGGGAGGCATCACCGCCTTCTTTGATGCCAAGTACCCCGGAGTGGGCTTCTCCGCTCTCAGCGCCACGGTGATCACCGCTCTTGCGATGTTCATTGCCTTCTCCACCGGGCTTATTACCGCCACTCCTTTTTTTAAGAAGTTCGTGATTATGGCCGGAATTGCCATTGCGCTGACCTACATTGTGAACTTAATAATGCTCCTGTTCGGCGGCACCGGCATTGAAACCATTCATGCGGAAAACCATTCCATTCTCAGCTATGGCATTCAGACCGTGTTCTGCGTGGTGGCTTCTCTGTTCCTGATCTTGGATTTTGACAATATCGCCAACAGCCACGGTCGGGTGGGCAAGGAATATGAAATGGCCTTTGCCATGGGCCTCCTGATGACTCTGGTTTGGATGTATCTGGAGTTCCTGAAGCTTATTGTGAAGTTCCAGTCTGACAACTGATAAGAGGTAAAAACCGGAGATCCGGTTACCAGAAGGGCGGGGCAAAGACTCCGCCTTTTTGTTTTTCGGGGAATGCTTGCGGAGACGTTCCGGGAGTTCATTTCGGCCAATGAAGGACGGCTCGGGAAACCGGCCGCTGCCCAAATAAAAAACGGGAGCATGGCTCCCGTTTAGCATTATTATCGGCTCACATCAGGATTATCTGATAACCTGAGGATTTCCTTCCAGGAGGTGATGATGGAGCTCGGCAATGGCCTGCTCGGCCTGATCCTGGTCTACCAGGAAGCAAAGGTTGTGCGAGCTGGCGCCGTAGCAGATCATTCTGATGTTGACGTTCATGATGGAGGAGAACACGGCGGCGCCGGTGCCGGAAACCTGGCTCATGCCGTTACCGATAAGAGCAATCAGGGCCAGGTTTTCAGTAACTCTGACGCTGCAGATGCTCTTAAGCTCGGCCAGGAGCCTGTCGCTGAGCACGGACTTGCCGCTGGACTGGGATCCGGTGTGATCCAGAGTGATGGCCACGCTCACCTCGGAGGTGGTAATAAGGTCAACGGAAATGCCGTACTTGGCCAGAATGCTGAAGATGTTTGCCAGAAAGCCGCAGGCGCCGATCATGTTGGGGCTCTTCAGGGTCAGCAGGATCTGATCTCTTCTGAGAGCCACAGCTCTGAAGGTCGGCTTGGTGCTGGTCTGGGATCTGACCCAGGTGCCGCCGGATTCCGGAGCCTTGGAGGAGCCCACGAATACCGGAATATTGCGGCGCACGGCCGGGAAAATGGTAGCCGGATGCAGTACCTTGGCGCCGAAGGTAGCCATTTCGGCAGCTTCCGAGAAGGTGATTTCCGGAATTACATGAGCTTCCTTAACCAAACGGGGGTCGGTGGTGTAAATGCCCGGCACGTCAGTCCAGATCTCGATGGCCTTGCAGTTGCCGATGGCCTCGCCCAGAAGAGCGGCGGAGTAGTCGGAGCCGCCGCGGCCCAGAGTGGTGGTCTGACCGATGGCATTGGAACCGATAAAGCCCTGAGTAACCACGATGTAATCATCAAGAAGCGGAGTCAGGAGCTCCTTGGCGGTGTTGCTGAGCACCTCGATAATGGGGGTGGCCTTGCCGAACTGGTTATTGGTGCGCATTACGGCACGCACGTCGAACCACTTGGCGTTGTAGCCCTTGGACTTGAGAACCTCGGTAAAGATCTTGGTGGACATGATCTCGCCGTAGGAAACGATGCGGTCGGTAAGGGCATCGTCATGTTCGATAATGGCATGCTTGGCCAGATCGCGGATTTCGTGAATGAGCTTTTCGATTTCAGCGGTGATTTCAGCGGGACGTCCCAGATCGTCAAGAATAGAGAATTCAATATTGCAGATCTTTCCCATCCTCTCTTCTATGCTGGCTTCGTCCAGAGTGCCGGAGGCCAGTTCCACAAGAAGATTGGTAATGCCGGCGCTGGCGCTTAATACCACCAGCTTTGTGTCCAGATTGGAGGTAACAATTTTGACACAGTTGCACATGGCAGCATAGTTGGCAACACTGGTGCCGCCGAATTTGGCAACGCAAACCTGATTCATTTAAAACTCCTGATAAGTATTATGTTTGAGTTACCTAAGGAAAAAGATTTGGAGGCGGGAATGCTGATATCCGCCAGAAGCCCTTCACCTTAAGCGTGACAGCCTGAGGGATTCAGCCCTCATGGCCGACAGCAGCACCGTGTTCCAGCAGTGCGGCCGCCTCGGCTTTTCATTCCCTCTCCGGCGGAACTGGAATTCCCGTTCCCGGATACCTAAGAAAAGCGCCTCTTCTGGTTTAAAAAAAGATTAGTGAGAAAATACCTTTTTAAGAAAAATTTGTCAATACCTGAGATAGCTCACAATTTAAAGATTTTTAAATTGCGGCAGCGGGGCGTAAAGCGCGGCGGATCCAGGGGAGGTTTCGGGCAAAGAAAGCGGGGAATTCCACCATGCTGCCACGAAGCCGGCAAACTGCGGACAGTGCCATCGAACAGTTATAATTTTCGGTGAAAGGGTAAAAACAGCGCTTCACCGAAAATTATAATGCTGCAAGACCGGCAGCAAGAGCCAAAATTAACGGAGAAGAGTGATGATTATCGGACGCGAAAGGAAATAAAAAAACTGAATGCTCTTTATGAAAGCGGCAGTGCCGAACTCATAGCATTGTACGGACGCCGCGGAGTCGGGAAAACCTTTCTTGTGGATGAGATTTTCAGAGACAGGATATGTTTCAGGCATGCGGGACTGTCGCCGATCGGCAGTATCGCGGAGAAGTCAGGAAAGAATCGCATGAAAGACCAGCTCAGGCATTTTCACCATTCCCTGAAGGCATTCGGAGGTGATTCCCGAAAACCGGAATCATGGCTTGAAGCTTTTTATGCTCTTGAAGTTTTTCTTTCGAAATAATTCGGTAATGACCAAAGAGTTCTGGTTTTCATAGATGAAATTCAATGGCTTGATACCCCGCGCGCCGGTTTTATGACCGGATTTGAGGCGTTTTGGAACGGCTGGGCCTGCCACAGAAAGAATATTATGGTGATTGTCTGCGGCAGCTCCAGTCTCTGGATGCTGACTAATTTGGTTAATAATCACGGCGGTCTGTACGGGCGAATTACTTATGAAATGAAAATCCGTCCCTTTTCTCTCGGAGAATGCGAGAAGTATTTCAGAAGTGAGAACATTCTTATGTCTCGCTATGACATCACTGCGGCTTATATGGCGGTGGGAGGAATATCGTACTATCTCAGGTATTTTGACAGAGAGTTAAGTCTTTCGGGAAATATTGATCGGATGTTTTTTGCCGAGGCTGCCCCTTTGAAGGATGAGTTTGACAGGATGTTTTCGGCGCTTTTCAGGGATGCCGAAGACATGAAGCTGATAGTGAAGGCTCTGGCAGGAAAAAGCATAGGACTCACCAGAGCCGAGCTTATCGAGGTGACCGGCATTCCGGACAGCGGGGATCTCTCCAAAAAACTCAGGGCTCTTTTGGCAGGGGATTTCATCATCACCTATTCTTCGTTTGGCGACAGCAAACGCCATACCCGATACAAGCTTTTTGATCCGTACTGTATTTTTTATCTTCGAGTTATCGATGCGAGCAGAAAGGAAAGAAACACAGACTGGATTTCCATGGAGTCATCGTATCAGGTTACAGCCTGGAGAGATCTGGCATTCGATAATGTCTGCTGGAATCATATGGGCAAAATCAAGGACGCCTTGGGAATTGGAGGGGTATCTACAAAGGAGTCGTTATGGTCTGAAAGAGGATGCGAGAACGAGGATGACACGCAAACAGACCTTGTTATTGAACGAAAAGACAATGTGGTGCATCTTTGCGAAATGAAATTTCTGAGTGATGAGTTTGAAGCGGACAGGGATTATCATCTGGCGCTTGAAAGAAGGAAGAACCTTTTATCCGGAAGCGTATCCAGAAAAGCAGCCATTCATAACACTCTGATCACCGCCTGCGGCCTTAAGAAAACGCAGCATTTCAGCGATTTTGTTCATGTGCTGACTTTGGACGATCTGTTCTGAAGGCGATGTTTCCTGGAATATTTCCTGAGATGACTGATGCGGGATGATTTCCGGCCCTGAGGGAGGAAATCATCCCGTCTTATGCTTTTCCGTAAGACCATCATGCGACAGTTTTCCGGAGTGCGGGAAATGGCAGGATGGTATTATTTCAGGTTACCTTACGGGTTTATCTTTCTGAAGAAGATCTTGGACATTCTCTTATAGTTGTAATGCTCCTGCTTTTCCCGGGGCAGGTCTTCAATATTGCCGGAGACAAAGCCCTTTTCCAGGAAGAAGTGGGCGGATCTGGTGGTAAGCACGAAGAGATATTCCATGCCCTGTTCCCGGGCCAGTTCCTCGATTTTGTTGATAAGAACAATGCCGCGGTTGGATCCCCGGTAGTTCGGGTTTATGGCCACGCAGGCCAGTTCGGCCTTTTTCTCCTCCGGGTAGCAGTAAATGGCTGCCGAGGCGATAACCATGCCATCGCGTTTGATCACCACATAGTGCTCGATGTCCATTTCCAGGTTTTCGCGGCTGCGGTGCACCAGAATGCCCTGTTCCTCCAGCGGTCTTATGAGCTCCATCAGGGACGGAATGTCGTTGATGGTGGCCCGGGATACTGTTTCGGCGCTTTCCCGGACAATCTGAGTGCCGATGCCGTCCCGGGTGAAGAGCTCCTGAATCAGGGCCCCGTTCTGCTCGTAGGAAACCAGATGGCAGCGTTCCACGCCGTCCTTGCTGGAGGCAATGGCAGCGCTGAGATAGCGGCAGGTGGAATTGTGGGTTTCCGGATCGATGCCGGCCAGATACTTTTCCGCATCGCTGGGGAACATTTCAGCGATGACATCGCCGTTTGCATCACGGATAAGCTCGTCGTCGGAGCAGTAGGTGATGAGCTTGTTGGCCTTGATGGCCACGGCCACGGCGGCCGCAATCTGCTCGCTGTTGATGCAGAAGGTTTCCCCGGCAATGGAGTAGCCTACCGGAGGGATAAGCACGATGGAGTTGTTGTCCAGCTCTCTTCTGATGTTTTCGCCGTCCACTCTTCTGACCATGCCGCTGTGCATATAATCGATGCCGTCCACCACTCCCAGCGGTTTTGCGGTTACGAAATTCCCGGAAACCACATTAAGCCGGCTGCCCTGCATGGGGGTGTTGATAAGTCCCATGGAAAGCTTGGTGGTGAGATCAATTGACATGATGCCGCAGACCTTTTTGATAACCGCGAAGGTTTTGTCATCGGTAATGCGGATGCGCTTGTGGAAACTTGTCTCAATGTGTTCTCTGGCCAGTTCCCCGTCAATCTGCTCCTTGGCTCCGAATACCAGAACCAGCTTCATGCCGAGACTCTGGATCAGAGCAAGATCGCTGATAATGTTATCGATCTGGGAGCTGGCCAGAACCGATCCCGGAAGAAGAACCACGGCAGTGGCTCCGCGGTGATGCTTGAGATAAGGGGCGCTGTGTCTGAATGACTCCACCAGGCTGTCATTGTTAACTCTCATGTTTATTTTCCTTCAGTAACAGGGGAAACAAAAGGACAACTCCCTATGAAAAACCGGAGCTTTTTTTGGTGCGCCTATTGTAAAATAATTTGAGATCTGTGTCAGAATTTTTAGCGGATTTACTGCTAATAAAAACAGACCATCCGTATTGAAACGTTTTCAGGAGCGGAGACAGCGGGGAACAGAGGTCGCGAAGAACAGGGCCGGCGGGAAATAAAAAAGGAGCCCGGGCCAGCCGTCTCCTTTTTCTTAAACATCTCACCTGTCCTCTTAGGCCTTTCCGGTCATAAGAGCCATGCGGATTTGTTATTCAATGGAGTCATCAGAGGAATCGTAGGATCCGTCTCCGTCCTCGTCTCCGCCGGAAGCAGTGAGATCGTGAGTCTTGCGGGGGCTGATTTCCTTAAGATACTTCTTAAAAACCTTGGCAAAGGGATCAGTGGGAATGCTGTTACTGTGGATCTGAGCGGCGAATTCCTTTTCAGCGCTGTCCTTGGGCTTTCTTTCCCCCTTGTAAATTTCCATCATGGCAGTGCCAAACTCTTCAAGAAGTTCAGATTCCTTCACAGAAAAGCGGCCGCTTCTGCGGATGCCGCGGGGGAAGTTGGTAAAGTCGCTGAAGGACTTTTCTGATTCAAAACTCATTTTTTCGTACTCTCTTAAGTTGAAAATCATTACGGCGGTTTACTGAAAAGCTTCCGCCGTCTGCGCCTGCAATTCCGGTAATTCCGGCAAAGCGGGGCGAGGCTTGCAAACCTGAAAAAGCATTCCCGGGGAAACGCGCGCTTTTCAGCAAGGGGTTAAGACGCATAACCTCCGGAAAAACATCGTTACTGTCAAAATTATATGATCTGACAGTATTTTCAGCAAGAAAAAGACTGCTGCGTCCATTCATCCCGCAATTTCCGCGCTTCAGGGGAGTCCTCTGATTTTCTGCAGAACTCCGGGCATTGAGGTATGGCCACCGGCGGAAAATAGCGGTACAATTCATTTGGAAATAGTTGCATGAAATTTTGATTTTTTGCTCAATTGCCGGATGCCGGCAGCGGGAACGGAAAGAACAGGAAAACAGAAAGAACAGAGGGAATAACAGATGGCACAGGAAAAGAAGGCTCCGGGATGCGACTGCCCGGCTATCCACAGCGATTTTGTGGGCATTGTGGAAAAGGCGCTGAAGCCGGGATCCGAGTATATGGATCTGGCGGCTCTTTTTAAGATGTTCAGCGATCCCACCAGGGTCAAGATCCTGCATGCTCTGGAGCTTCATGAGCTCTGCGTGTGCGATCTGGCCTGCATTCTGGGACTTACCAAATCAGCGGTTTCCCATCAGTTAAGCGCTCTTAAAATGGCCAATCTGGTGAAATACCGGAGGGAAGGGCAGGTGGTGCTCTATTCTCTGGCCGATGAGCATGTGAAGATTATTCTTGATATCGGCTGCGAACATCTTAAGGAGGATGCGCTGTAGGACCGACATTGGTCAGTAATTTTTTGGAATTACATTTTCCCCTTGAAAATCTTTGATTTTTTAAAATCAGGCAATGGCTTTGAATTCC